>NZ_JBIWFC010000004.1:0-208891 GCF_044762845.1 Lysinibacillus sp. NPDC096382 | reverse complement strand
TGCTGCCGCTGCGTTACACTGCGCTTTCGCACAGAAAAACTTGTTGCTGCCGCTGCGTTACACTGCGCTTTCGCACAGAAAAACTTGTTGCTGCCGCTGCGTTACACTGCGCTTTCGCACAGAAAAACTTGTTGCTGCCGCTGCGTTACACTGCGCTTTCGCACAGAGCAACGCTTCCTGGGGACGTTCGATAAGCCGCTTCACTCGTGGTGCTCGCTCCAAAGTCTCAGCTGATCCCCAAGGAGTCGCCCAGCCTTCACTCCAAGCAGAATACGTTTAAAAAAATGTCATCCGCAATTTTTGGGTAGTTTAGTAAAATCCTACTGTAGCTCTTTTACTAATGTTTTCACTAGAGTAGGGAGCCAATCATGAAGTTGACTAAATGTAAAGCCTGCCGCTTCTGCTTTTGTAGTTGACATATACCAATCTGCCGGAACCCCATATGGTGACTGCGACATTTCATCGTTACCTACCAGAGAAATTTTTGCAGACTTTCCGGTCGTTTTTTCAATAAGCCCAAGCAAATCTTTTAACGAAATTGCGCCTGCAGCCGTGGCATTATAAGGTCCTTCAATTGGTGTAATGCCAGCAAAGTATAAAAATGCAGCTGCTTCGTCATCCGTAATAAAGCTCATCTTTGCTGCGATATTTGGTAATGAAATAGGTTGTTCCTGTAAAACTCGTTCAACATGAAAATGTAAACGGCGTGTATAGTCGTTCTCCCCCATAACAATCGGGAAACGTACAGCGACAACAGGGAATGTGGCTTCTTTGAAAAGTACTGCCTCTGCTTGACGCTTACCCTCCCCATACGAAAATTCTTCACGGTTCCCCATCCGAACTTCATAATCATATGGATTAAAATCTTCTTCTGTTTTGACAATGCCGTCTATTTCGTAGGTTGATAGAGTAGATGTAAAAACGAACTTTTTCGTTTTACTTTCTAAAATTCCACATATTTTATGAGCTTCGTTAGGAGAATAGCAAATATTATCATAGACAATATCCCATGCTGTATTGGATAGTGCATGGGATAACGAATCGGCATCATCTCGATTAACTATTAGCTGCTTCACCTTTGTGCCAAAAGGATTCCCACTTTGTCCACGTGTTAAAATAGTCACGCTATGACCGTTTTGAATATAGAGTTCAACAAGCTTTTTACCAAAAAAACGAGTGCCTCCTAAAACTAAAATGTTCAATTATTTCCACCCCTTCAAATTAGTAGTCCCCTTTATAATGACAAAAAAACAGGCATACTACAATTACTTTTGAATTGTAGTATGCCGTGTAAGATTATTATTGGGTAGGTGGTGGATTAGTCGGTGGAGTTGTATTTCCGTTGTCTCCTCCGTTAGAGCCATTCCCAGTGTTTCCGGAACCATTCCCGTTATTTGAGCCATTACCGTTATTTCCGGAACCACTGCCGTTATTTGAGCCGTTTCCGTTATTTCCGGAACCACTGCCGTTATTCGAGCCGTTTCCGGTATTTCCAGAACCATTGCCGTTGTTTGAGCCGTTCCCGTTACTACCATCTGACCCATTGCCATTTTCCGAACCGTTTCCGTTATGGTTCGAGTCATTACCGTTAGTAGGTGGGGTCGTTGGAGGATCTTTTTCTTCCTTGTCTTTTTCAGGTTGTTTGTCATTCGCACTACCACCAGTAGAAACGACATTAGATTGCGATGAAGTTAAACCTGTAATATCGACAGCGACAACAACATAGGCTTGACCACTTGCTACCGTCATACTTTGTGATGACTCAAGCACTGATCCGACAAGCGTTTTACCACCGTTTGTTACTTTATATATTCGATAACCGACAACAGCATTTGAAGAGCCTGTCCAAGATAATGTATTGCCATTAACTGAAGCGGTTACTGCTGCTGGCGAATTGTGATCTGCCGGGAAATCAACAGCTGATACCGATGAATTCGATAATGTCGAATTTTTTGGTAGTAGGCTGGCTGGGTTACCGCCAAGTCTGCCTAACATTCGTTTAATAAATGCCTGATTAATACCTGCGCCACCTTGTTTTACAAATTCTGGTGGTGTGTTAGGGAGTGCATTATACGTTTTACCTTTAATCGTCACAACCTTTGAGGAAGCTAAGCTATCATCAGGCTGCGAAGGTAAAAATACTTTCGCGTTAAACAAATCAGAGCGTACGAGACCAGCATTAGCACATGCTGCTGAAGGTGCTAGACCAGAAATACCACAGAATGATGCAGTAACAACGTTTTTCGGTTGCTTAAATCTAGTTTTAGGGGAGATTAATTGTGGATCGACATCATACACAGAATTCATTAATGATCCCCATAGCTTGTTAATTCGCACACTAGGCTGTTGATACGTATTATTAAATGTATACAGTGATTGATTGTTATCATAACCCATCCATACACCAAGAGAAACATTCGGGTTATAGCCAACTAGCCAAACGTCTTTATAATTTTGCGAAGTACCTGTCTTAGCAGCAAAGTCAGCAGAGAATTTAAGTGAATTTCTTGCAACTGTACCTGTTCCTTGTGTTAACACATCTCGTAACATATCTGTAACGATATAAGAAGTTTCAGGACTAAACACTTGTTCAGGTTTAACTTCGTGTTTATATATGATATTTCCATTTTGGTCTTCAATTCTATCAATCATATAAGCGTCAATGAATTGACCGCCGTTTGCGAAAGTTGCATAGGCGTTGGTGTTCTCTTCAACAGTAATACCATCTTTTACTCCTCCGATCCCAGCTGCAAGGTTTGAAAAGTCATCAGGTTGTAAAGTTGAGATCCCCATTTTTACTAAATAATCGGCAGGACGTCTGTTAAGAATATCATAATATAGACGTAAAGCAGATAAGTTTTGTGAACTAGCTAAAGCTTCACGTGCAGGTATAAGTCCTCGTTCATCACTACTAATATAGTTGCTCGGACTCCAACTGCCAACAGAGAATTTTACGTCGACTAATGGGCTACCTGCACCGATTACACCGTATTCTATTGCAGGTGCATATACGAGTAATGGCTTCATTGTTGACCCATTTGAGCGTTTTGCCTGTGTAGCATAGTTATAATTTTTTAATTCAAAGTCACGACCACCGACAAAGCTTAAAATACGTCCAGTATTATTTTCAATTAAAATACTGCCGACCTGTACAGGCATTCCAGTATCCACTGCTTCACCTGTTGCAGGATCCTTGTCTTTCACGGTGTAAGTATGACCGTAATTTTTGAAGTTTTCCGCTGCTTTTTGCATCGCATCGTACATATCCTTATTTATAGTTGAATAGATGCGATAACCTTTTGAACGGACATCACGATCTGCTAGGATCGTATACTTATCTTTTAATTTTTTTTCATTTTTTAAGCGTTCTGGATCAATACCATCTGCTACCGCTAGTTTTTCAGCAATAATTTCTGTCGCGCGACTTTCAAGCTCATATGTTAGCCATGGGTAGCGATCCTCTGTGCGCATCTCTGGTGAACGGAAGTCAGCGGTAATATCATAAGCGAGTGCTTCTTTATACTGAGCTTCGTTAATGTAACCTGCGTCTTTCATGCGATAAAGTACAGTTTTCATACGATCAATACCCTGTTGAAGAGCTTCTTTACTTTTAAGTGCACCTGTATTTGTAAAAGGTGTGTAAGTAAAAGGTGCTTGAGGAATACCAGCTATATACGCTGCTTGAGGAAGCGTTAAATCCTTTGCTTTTACATTGAAAATACCTTCAGCAGCTGTTTCAACCCCTGCAATGTTTCGACCGGAAGAGTTACGACCGTAAGGAATTATGTTTAAATAGGCCTCTAAAATTTCTTCCTTTTTCATAAAGTGCTCTAAACGCATTGCGAGTAAAAGTTCTTTTGCTTTTCGCTCGTAAGATACTTCGTTTGTTAATACTTGGTTTTTTATAAGTTGTTGTGTTAGTGTAGAACCACCAGTTTGAGTGGAAGAGTTTGTGACGTCTTGAAGTAGCCCGCGGATGACAGCTTTCGGAACTATTCCGTTATGTTCACGGAAATACTCGTCCTCTGTCGCTAATACCGCATTAATAACATCAGGTGCGATATTGTTTAATGTTGTTGCCCGACGGTCTAAATCTGTACGTAATTTTCCGATATAAATATCATTGGCAAAATAAATCTCACTTGTTGAATCGTAGTTGAAAATTTCATTTCGTAATTCTTGCTTTGAGCGTAGTGGCTCTTCTTTTACAAGTGACGCAAAATAGCCAGCGCCAACTGACCCGGCAAATACAGTACCTACCAATGCAAAGACTAAAAATAGTAAAAATAAGTTCCAGGTAACACTTCCTGAAATACGTAATTTCTTCATCCATTTTTGTTGAATTAATTCATCGATCTTTGCATTGATTTTCTCAATCCAATCTTTCAATGTATCGACCTCCTAAAATCTTGTTTATTATAGCACATATTGATTTAGGTCGAACATAGTTATTGACAATGAAAAAGAATCGTATAGAATAATGCTTATAGTTTTCTAGTGAGGAAGAGCTTGCAGTAGTGTCTATATTCCCTGTTTAGAGAGCCAGCGGTTGGTGAAAGCTGGTCATAATGTAGAGACGAATTACGTGCTTGGAGCTTAGACGTGCGCGCCTGCGATAAAGGCGGTTGAATGAAGAGGAAGATGGATGACATCTTCAAGCCGGGTGGTACCGCGTTAGTTATTAACGTCCCTGCATGCAATGTTTTGCGTGTAGGGACTTTTTTGTTTCTAAAATAATTCTCCCTACACAACATATTAAACACTTAGGAGGAATAATAATGACGAACGAATTATTACAAGACTTAGAATGGCGTGGATTGTTATACCAACAAACTGATGCTGAAGGTATGAAAAAATTATTAGATGAACAATCTGTATCTTTATACTGTGGTGTTGATCCAACTGCGGATTCTATGCATATTGGGCATATTGTGCCTCTTTTAACGCTACGTCGATTCCAAAAAGCAGGTCACCGTCCGATTTTGTTAGTTGGTGGTGCGACTGGTATGATTGGCGATCCATCTGGTCGCTCGGAAGAACGCCAATTACAAACTGTTGAGCAAATTGATAAAAATGTTCAAGGTATCCGTAGTCAATTAGAGCGTATTTTTGACTTTGCAGAAGATGGTAATGGTGCTCAATTAGTGAATAATCGTGACTGGATTGGCAATATAAATACGATTGAGTTTTTACGTGATTATGGGAAATTAATTAACGTGAATTACATGTTAGCAAAGGATACGATTGCATCACGCCTTGATACAGGGATTTCATTTACTGAGTTTGCGTATACTTTAATTCAAGGTATTGATTACAATCATTTATACAACCATTACAACTGTCGTATTCAAGTAGGTGGCTCTGACCAGTGGGGGAATATTACAACAGGTTTAGAAGTTATTCGTAAAACACATGAGGAAGAAACGAAAGCTTTTGGTATAACAATTCCTTTAGTAACGAAAGCAGACGGTACGAAATTTGGTAAAACAGCAGGTGGTGCTGTATGGTTAGATAGTAAGAAAACATCTCCATACGAGTTCTACCAATTCTGGATTAATGCTGCAGATGCTGACGTTGTAAAATACTTAAAAATCTTCACATTCCTTTCTCGTGAAGAAATTGAAGCTTTAGCAGTATCTGTAGAAGAGGAACCACATTTACGTAAGGCGCAAAAAGCACTAGCTGAAGAAATGACTCGCTTAATTCATGGTCAAGAAGCATTAGACCAAGCAATCCGCATTACAGCTGCTTTATTTTCTGGAGACTTAAAAGCACTTTCTGCTGATGAAATGAAGGATGCGTTTAAAGATGTTCCTTCTATTGAATTGGCGAAAGAAGATAAAAACATTGTGGAATTATTAGTGGAGGCGGGTATTTCACCTTCAAAACGTCAAGCTCGTGAAGACGTAACAAATGGTGCGATTAGCGTGAATGGTGAAAAAGTCACTGAATTAGAATATGTAATCGACGGCAAAGATCGTTTAGAAGATGCATTCAGCATTGTTCGTCGCGGTAAGAAAAAATACCATATGGTGAAATTCGTATAATCCAGACTCAAAAACATCCCTTCGAAATTTGAAGGGATGTTTCTTTATGTGGCTCTTCTGCAAAACGAGGGGGTGATTTCCGTTCCGGCTGGGCGCTTTCCTGGGGGCGTCCGATGAGCCGCTTCGCTTCGCTGCAGGGTCTCGGGCCAACACGATGTTGGTCACGAAGGCGTTATCACAGGACGTGATGCTTTTAGCCTTCGTTCCTCTATCGCTGATCCTCAAGGAGTCGCCCAGCCTCCGCTCCAACCACCTACTTCACATAGAATATACCTTCTGGCATGTTCCTCTAATTTATAAGTGATAAAACTAAAACTTCAGCAATGTTTGTGCGAAAGCGTCATCAGCAACAAGATGTGTTTTTGTGCAAATGCGAAGTGACAGCAACAACTATTTCCTGCGAAACGAAGTGTCAGCGGAAACAATAGCGGAGGAAGCGGCTCGACGCTCGCCCACAGGAAGCTTTGCTCTGCGCGAAAGCGAAGCGTCAGCGACAAAGGGTAGCCTGGAACGGAAATCACTCTCATTTAAAGTGTAACAATATTAACAAAGACCTCCTTGATTATTTCTTTTAGCTATCTAAAAAACTAGGAAGCTTTATGTGCTCATATTCTTTGGGGTGAAGCATATTTGCAAGCTTTAATGCACCCTCTATGAGGCGTGGTGATGGGCGACAATAAAGCCATTCCTCCATTACGTGAAGCTGTTTCATTTTAATGGCTTGAAGCTCCTGCGCTTGTGCACGCTTTAATAAATTAGCCGGTTGAATACGCTCAAATGCAACCCCTACCCAAGCCATCATAATATAGTCTGGGTCGCGCCTTACAACATCAGCCCAATCAGTTTGCACGCTTGCTAGTTCTACATCTTGAAACAGATTTTGCCCACCAGCAATGGCACTTATTTCAGTTAGCCAATTTATGTTACCTGGTGTAAAGATAGGGTTTGGCCACCACTCCCAATAGAGAGTTGGTTTTTTAGGAATCGTTTGAGCAACTGTGCGAAGACAATCGATACATTGTAAATATTCCTCAGAAATTTCTTTTGCACGTCCTTCAACTCCGCAGGCTTTACCTAAAGTATGGAGATCCTGTGCGATTTCCTCTAATGAATTAGCATTAAAAACAATATGGGGAATATTTCTAGCTTGTAATGCTTCAATATTTTTTTCCATGCCAGGGACACTTAAGGATGCGAGTACAAGATCAGGCTGCAACGCCTCTAATGCAGCCATATCAATTGATAAATCTGGGCCAAGCTGAGGTAAGTTTTTTACTGCTAATGGCCAATCCGAAAAATCATCGACTCCAACAAGCTGATCAGTCAGACCTAAATAAGCAACAAGCTCGGTATTACTAGGACAAATTGATATTAAACGCATCTTCTTATCTCCAATTCTTTTTAAGAAAAGTATAGCTAGTGTTGGAATCACATACAATGACAGAATGTTTTTCTCAATAAAAAAAGCATGCCAAGAGACATGCCTTCTGATTACTTATTAAGAAAGTGCGATAGCTTCGAGTGATTCTTCTTCTTTCGCTACAGGGCCCATCGCATTTGTAATAATTTGTTTAATGTCTTCTAAAATTGCTTTACGTGGGTTTGTTGCAGCACATACATCTAACATTGCATTTTTCGCTAAGATTTCAATATCCTCATCCTTTGCACCTAGTTCGCGGAAGCCACTTGGAATGTTCAAGTCGCTAGAAAGATTTTCAATTGCTACAATTGCCTTCTCCGCAGCATCACGTTTACTTAATCCTTCAACGTTTTCACCTAACAATTCAGCAATTTTTGCAAAACGCTCAGTACGTGCTGTTAAGTTAAAGCGACAAACATGAGGCAATAAAATAGCATTACAAACACCATGTGGTAGATTATAGAAGCCACCTAATTGATGAGCAATTGCATGTACGTAGCCAAGTGAAGCGTTATTAAACGCCATGCCTGCTAAAAATTGTGCGTAAACCATTTGCTCACGTGCTTCTAAATCAGCACCGTTTGCATAGGCACGTGGTAAATATTCAGGAACTAACTGAAGTACCTTTTCAGCGCAAGCGTCAGTAATTGGTGTTGCGTTTGTCGATACAAATGATTCGATCGCATGTGTTAATGCATCTAAACCAGTTGCCGCTGTTAGAGCAGGAGGTAAGCCAATCATTAGCTCTGGGTCATTAATTGATAGTAGTGGAGTAACATGTTTGTCCACAATAGCCATCTTCACTTTACGAGCTGTATCCGTGATAATCGTGAAGCGAGTCATTTCACTTGCTGTACCAGCAGTTGTGTTAATAGCGATTAATGGCACTAATGGGTTTTGTGATTTGTCAACGCCCTCGTAATCATGAATGCGTCCACCATTCGAAGCAATAAGTCCGATACCTTTCGCTGCATCGTGTGCGCTACCTCCTCCAAGAGAAACGATCGAGTCACAGTTTTCAGCATGATACACTGTAATCCCATCTTCAATGTTTTGATCTGTTGGATTTGGTTCTGCTTTCGGGAAAATTGCTACATCAATTCCAGCAGCTATAATGATGTTAGCAATTTGTTCAGAGAGACCTAGTTTGTGTAAGCCCTCATCTGTTACGATTAATGTCTTTTTCACTTCTAAATCATTTAAGCGTTTACCAACTTCTTGAATTGCTCCAGGTCCAAATAAGTTTGTTTTCGGCATAACAAATTGCTTTAGAACGTCTGACATATTTCCAACCCCTTTAAAAAAATTGTTATTGCTTGAATGATGGCGAACCACCTTTCGAAATTCATAGTATTCTATTCTTTGTAAAAGTTCAACTCGTATTTTTATTAAAATTGTTAATTTTAATTGTGTTATTATTTTACAAAAAAGTTAGCCTTATTTTTTGGTTAGCAGAAGGTTGAATTGTCTAGAAGCGCTGATTTTAAAAAGGTTTAAAAATTGTTTTCCTATGAAAGCAAAATATATTTTTTTGAAATATGTTCTATTTTAAAGAAGTGTTGAATAGTAAATAACTGATATTTTTGTTATTACTATAATAGTAGTGGTTAAGTTTTTTTATTGTGTAATTACTATTTTGAAGTACATAAAATCGTCATAATTTATAGGAATATTTAAAATTATTTGACCCTCCTTTTTAAATTGTTTAAGGAAATCTATAATGCGAGAGTTACATAAAGAATGTCCGTATATCCGTGTAAAGTGCACATATAGAAAATTGCCGTTGAATCTGAACTGATAGGAGGATAACCGCTGTGAGCATTAAAATGATATACCTCCTGCTTATAACCGAACCAAATTGCTACTAATAAAAAGTTGGTTACAAGAAGAGCCAGTAAAGCTTTTTTATGAAAAGTGATGTAACAGATTTTCTTTAAAAGTAATTGGACGCTTTATTTCCTTGCTTTGATGCTTTTTAAAGGGAACTAAGAAAAAAATCATAATGCCACTATAAACTAAAACCAGCACAGTAAGTTCAAAAACCTCCAATATTTCCTCCTTTGAATTTTTAATATTTCTTATTTAGATTTCCGTAAAGATAAAAGGATTCCTTTTTCATTGGTATATATTAATTAATATTTACAAACTGAAATGAAAACTTATTAAAGTTTTTATTTTCTGGGCACTTTTCAGGAATATTTGCAATTTTATTGAATACTATTTCAATGAAAATATATTCAATAAAGGGGTGGGGAAGATGTCAATTAGACATGAACAAAAAGAACAACGAAGGGCATTGATTTTACAATCTGCATTAGATTTGTTTATTCGGAAGGGGTATGGTGAAACGAAAGTTGCTGATATTGCTAAAGCTGCTAATATGAGCATGGGGTTGCTTTTTCATTATTTTGACTCTAAGGAAAAGCTTTATGAAGAGCTAATTCGCATAGGGTGTGAAAGACTTCAGATGGATTTTAGTTTTACTAATGAATCCCCATTAGCTATTTTTACAGCTGCTGCTGAGGAGTTGTTTGACATGATTCGTACAAAACCATCTGCAGCAAAAATGTTTGTCCTAATGGAGAATGCACAACATCTTGATTCCTTGTCGGAAGATTTAAAAGAAATGCTTATGGAAGCAGATAAAGTAATAAGAAAGAGTGTTCCATTAATAGAGAAAGGGCAAATGCTAGGTGAAATTAAACAGGGTAATGCTGAAGCTCTTGCAGTAGCATTTTGGTGTTCTATTCAAGGAATCGCTCAATACATTGCACTGCATCCCGAAACTCCTTGCCCCGATACGATGTGGGTTATTTCAATCCTTGAAAACAGGGAGGTGGATTGAAAAATGAAAACAAAACGCAACTTAATAATTTTTATAGTTGTTGTTTTACTATGTGGTTGGCTTGCTGTTTTTGTAGATCGCTTCGTCCCTGAACAGCCTAGAGGTGACACGCTTGGAATGGGCATTTGGCTAGTGTTTCCACTGCTGACAACTATACTGTTACGTGCCTTTGCGGGAGATGGTTGGCGAGATATTGGCTTATTACCTAATTTGAAAGGTAACATAAAATGGTATATTGTCTCGCTCCTAATCTATCCTGGCGTCACTTCTATAGTTTTGTTAGTAAGCTATCTATTTGGCTGGATGGATTTTTCGGATTTTAATTTAGATGTACTAGTTTCGGTTTTCGTTGGTGGTTTACTGATTCAATTTGTTAAAAACTTTTTTGAGGAATCCGTTTGGAGAGGGTATTTGACAAGTAAACTTTTAACGTTAAAAGTAAATGATTTTCGGTTATATTGTATTGTTGGTGGTGTTTGGGGAGCGTGGCATATTCCTTATTTTTTAGTGTTCCTAACAAAAAGTGATATTTTCAGTGTACTTCCTGTAGATAGGTGGCTATTTGCGTTAATAGGTATTGTGACGATGATTTGCTGGACAGTAATGTATACAGAAATTTATTTAATGACGAAAAGTATATGGCCACTTGTCCTTATGCATATGACAGAAGATGCGCTTGTAAATCCGCTTATTCTAGATGGCTATATTAAAATTGCTCAAGGGAAAGAATTCCTTGTTTCCCCAACGGCAGGCATTATTACTACAATTCTTTATCTAATGGTAGGGCTTTTATTGCGAACTAAACGAAAAAAGCTGGAGAGGGAAATTGTATCAAAATCAACTACTGTTATCGTGAAAATTTGAACTTTTTGGCGTTGTTGCTGCCGTTACGTTAGAACTACGTTTTCGCTTAGAGTTGTTGTAATGGTAAAACAGAGAAAAATTTCCAAATAGATTTAATTTGAGTATTATTAAACTAACGATGAAAGGGAGATAACAGTGGGATATTGGGAGAGGGGATTGTTTAAAATTGGAAGGGGATCCTCCTCATTTGTCGAATTGAAGTAGATGGAAAAAGGAGAGGTTTTATGGAAAGAGACCAACTTAAACAAAGAATAATAAGAGAATCATCTAAATTTATTTCATATTTGAAAGAACTAATTAGCGAAAATAGATTTGACGATGGTGAAGCGTTAGAAATATCGTTGCTTGTCATAAAAAATGGACCTGAAAGTTTATCGGATAAACAATGGTATGTTTTTTTAGAGAATGGTACTTTACGTGATAAGTATGTAGATAAATGCGAAAGATGTTCTGAACATATTCCTTGGTCAAATATGAACAGTGCTATATTTATAAATAAAGATTATCTTTGTGCTAACTGTAGTTATTTTGAAAATAAAGTTACCTTCCACAATTATCTGTGAAGGGTTATCTAATGTACCTAGAAATGCACTGTGTCAAACGGTGCTTTTTTTTGTAAGTAAACTTTTCTTATAATGGACCAACAAAAAAGATGGAAGCAGTACCCAATTAGGTGTTTAGTCATTCATACCCACAAATGCGTTAATATTTAGCTCGGAAATAACAATATATAATACATTATTAAAAGCAAAAACCCTAGAGAACCTTAATATAAAAGGCTTTCTAGGGTTTTCTAAACTACTCTTTGCAGAGCAATTTAATTAACGTGAGTAATACTCTACGATGAATGCTTCGTTGATTTCAGCTGATAATTCAGAACGCTCTGGAAGACGAGTGAATGTACCTTCTTTTTTGTCAGCATCAAATGTTAAGTAGTCAGGTACGAAGTTGTTTACTTCGATTGCTTCTGCTACTACAGCAAGGTTTTGAGATTTTTCACGAAGAGAAATCGTTTGACCTGGTTTTACGCTGTATGAAGGAATATCAACGCGTTTGCCATCTACTAAGATGTGGCCGTGGTTTACTAATTGACGAGATCCACGACGAGTACGAGATAAACCTAAACGGTAAACTAGGTTGTCAAGGCGAGTTTCAAGAAGGATCATGAAGTTTTCACCGTGTACACCTTTCATTTTACCAGCGCGGTCAAATAGAGTACGGAATTGACGTTCGTTCATGCCGTACATGTGACGAAGTTTTTGTTTTTCTTGAAGTTGTAAACCGTATTCTGATAATTTTTTACGTTGGTTTGGACCGTGTTGACCTGGTGCGTAAGGGCGTTTTTCGATTTCTTTACCTGTACCGCTTAGTGAGATACCAAGACGACGTGATAATTTCCAAGATGGACCTGTATAACGAGACATAGTGTTGTCTCCTCCTTTAAATTTGGTTTTTTTGTTGTAAAACAAAAACCAGTAGTACCCATTCTTATACGCATTTTATTTTCATGTATTTTCGCCTATGCAGCCGTTAGGTTACGCAATACACCATCTATTTGTTTAGAATCTGTTTAGTTATACTAAATAGAATAGAGGAATAAAATACAGTAATAAGCTCATACCACTGCTGCGTTTATTTTACACAAACTCCATTGTAACGGCTTAATACATAGACGTCAATTATTAGACTAACTATTTTCGAAAAAGGGTAATAGTATAAATTTCCTCTTTGTACATATTTCGATACACAAGAGTAGTTAATGGTACAGTGTGAAATGTAAAATGTAAAAGTAAAATAGAATAACATAGTCAAAATGACACAAATTATGTATACTATACTATAAGTTAATAGTATTGATTTGGACGTTATATAGAAAAGGTGATTTCATGACAGACCATTTACAAACGCTAAAATATATAAAATCAGATGTTTTGAGCATTTGGGTGAGTTCTAAGGAACAAGCCGGTTTTAATGAGTATTTTTGCTCATTGGAACAGTGTCTAAGGAAGCGCTTTGGAATTGTAAAAACGGCATTTCTTGGTTTCGAAGGTAATTCTTTAATACCTGTTGAAGAAATGGCTACTTTAACAATTGAAACAAAACTAAATGCTGTGTCATGGTTAATGATTGAAGCTAGCTTTTATCAACAGAAGTTAGTAAAAGTCCCTTATATATTAAAAGAAAAAGAAGCATATATGATGATGACAGATATGGTGCTTTTCCAAACAGATGGCAAAACTCCAATTGGTGTGCTACTCGTTGAGGCAACCGATGCCTGGACAGACTTTATGGCTTCGGATTATGGGGAAGAGTTTGTTGCAACGCTCACGAAGTTCTTTCAGATAATTAGAGAAAATCTTCAAGTAAAAGTGAATGAAGATCAATATAGAAAACTGTACAATATGACAGATTTATTTCATTCCACTATGGATATTGATTTAATTTTAGAAAATGTCTTGAAAAATATTAAGGATAATTTTCCAGAGTTTAATGTAGAGCTTATACTATCGAATGATCAAGACCGCCATACGACGATCGATATTAAGCTATTTGATTACTTATCTGAAAGACCTGCGACAATTGAGGCTTTTGTCTCAGGAGAGCTGACGACGGAGCTAGCAAGCGATTTGAATTGTCGATTATTAAACGCCCCTATAAAAGGAAGACAAGCTATTTATGGTATTTTACAAGTAAGTGCACCTACAACATATCTTTTTTCAACGACTGAAAAAGATTTTGTACGAATGCTAGCACAAACATCTGGAAATGCGCTAGAAAATGCGAAATTATATCATCAATCACATCGCCTTGTAAGTGATTTACAACTCATCAATGAAACATCGCATCGTTTAAATATGAGGGTTGACATAAATGAAATGTTACTTTTCCTTCAAAAACAGTTAATGAAATCTTTTCAACCAATGGAAGTTTGTTTCGCTTTTAAACATAATGATACCTTTAAAGTGACGGATGCTAGTACAGCCTTATTCAATGCAGAGAAGGGTCAAACATATATAAAACATGTTGAACATCATTTTGAACATACCAACGATCCACTATTTATTGCCGATTTCAGTCGATTAACCCCTAATCAAATTGAATATCATTCAATTATGGCAATCCCGATTTTAATGGAAGAAAAAATTAATGGCTTTAGTATTGTGTTGCACAAGGAGCCATATTTCTTTTCATTTGATAGCTTTAAATTAATGCAATCATTAATCCATCACTCTTCTTTAGCAATTGCAAACTCTATACTACGTAATCAACTTCAAGAAATGGTAGATTTGGACCATTTAACAAAACTATATGCAAGAAGTTATTTAGATCAGTATGTAGAAAAATCTCTTGAAAATGATCAATCAGGGATGTTTTTACTTATTGATATTGATAATTTCAAACGTATTAATGATACGTTTGGTCACCAAATTGGTGATAAGATTCTTATGCAAATTGCGGTACAGTTAAAAGAAACGATTGGAGCTCGTGGCATCTGTGCACGCTGGGGTGGAGAAGAAATGTCTGTGTATATCCCAAATATTAATGAGAAAGAAGCAATCGAATTAGCAGCTAAAATCGTTGCAAAAATTCCAAATACAACAGATCCTCAGGTGACTATTTCAGCAGGTCTCATAACATGGGACGAACAGTACCATCCAGCGTTTCAGTCTGTTTTCCTCCATGCAGATACAGCGCTATATGAAGCGAAAAACAGTGGCAAAAATCGATTTTGTGTTCATGATCGATCTTATCAAAACAATTTATGAAAATAAAACGTCAGCCTTATGCGCTGAAATGCCCCGAAATGACAATACATCATTTCAGGGTATTTTTTATAAATGGAGAAGTAAGGTATTAACGAATATCTCTAACCCCTCTTGATCTTCTTTTGAAAAGCGGTTTACGATTGGACTGTCGATATCAAGAACACCGATGACCTGTCCTTCATTTATTAAGGGAATAACAATTTCGGATTGGGATGCGGCATCACAGGCAATATGTCCTGGGAAGTCATGTACGTCTTTTACTACTATTGTTTCTGCTTTGCCTACAGCTGTTCCACAAACTCCGCGTCCAATTGGTATTCTGACGCAGGCAGGTAAGCCTTGAAATGGCCCTAATACAAGTTCATCCCCCTGTAATACATAAAAACCAACCCAGTTAATGTTTGGTAGGAATTGATTTAGTAAAGCAGAGGCGTTGCTTAAATTAGCAATGCGATCGCTTTCTCCCGTAAGTAAGGCATCTAACTGTTTTGCTAATGTATTATATTGCTCGGCAATGGGCCCTTCATAATTAATTTGTGTAAACATAATAGCACCTCGTTTGAAAGTTATTTATTTTGGAAATATAACATTATAGTGTTGATGTAAATCAGCAACACTATGAGCATCTGAACCAAAAACCATTGGTAGCCCAATCGATTTACTATAATCGATAAAGGTAAAAGGTGGATAAGGTTCCTGACAATATGTTTTACTTAAACCAGCACTATTTAAATCTAGCTCATAGCCTTCTTCCTTCATTAAATCTAAAACTTCTCGAATCCGCGTAGAGTCATCAATTTTCATCTTATGTGCTAATTGAAATTTGTGAATAAGTGAAGGATGTCCAATGCGCTTAGGCTTGTATTGCCCTAAATCTGCTTTAATGGATTGTAGGACGGTATCATAATATAAATTATACACTTGTTCAATAGAGCCCACTTTTTTTGAAAAAGCCATAAAGCTTTCTGGAGAAAAGTCTATGCATTCAAAGATATTTCGCCATTGTAAAAAATGGACTGATAAAATAGAGTCATCTAAAAAGTGTCCATATGTATCAAGAAATTGACGAGTTTCTTGTTCAAAGCCTTGAATATAGTCAACCTCAAGACCGATATGAATGCGAATGTCTTGTGCGTACTCCTCTTGAAGGCGTTGTAAATCTTCAAAATAAGGCATTAAAAATTCTGGATTCATACCACTATCTTGCTGAGGTGTAGGGTCAGTAAAATTCAATGGTAATGGTGCATGTTCTGTAAAAGTGATATCAGTAAAGTTGTGAGAAATTGCTTTTTCAATGTATTGCTTAAATGAATCAGAAGTACCATGTGGACAATAAGGACTATGAACATGGCCGTCACATTTCATAAAATTACCACTCCTTTAGCTTTTGGATCAAACACTTTTATTTGCGCAAATTGTCCGAAATTTAAGTAGGTGTTATTCTTGAAAGGCGTAAATACATAAAAAACACTCAAATTTTAGTACAAAAGGCGATAACATAGTATATAATAAATACAACTAGCCAATTCGTTTATTGTAGAATAGGAGGCTTACGATGGAGTATATCATCATTCCGGTTATCCTACTATTAATTTTAGCAATAGTAGGATTTATGATGCGACGAAAACATACAACAATCATTACTAAACTTGAAAATGAAAAATCACAAATACAAAACAATCCCATAAATGAGGAAATTTCAAAAGTTAAATCTTTGAACATGAACGGTGAAACGGAAGAGATGTTTGAACGATGGCGTAATAGCTGGGATGAAGTCATCGATGTACATATGACAAAAATTGATTCACTTTTATTTGATGCAGAGGATCAAATCAATAGACTTCGTTTTAAGAAAGCAACGTTAATTGAACGTGAGATAGAAGATTACATTCAAAAATGTGAACAAGATAAAGATAAAATTTTAGAAGAACTAAATGAATTAATTGGCAGCGAAGAAAAAAATCGTATTGAAATTGAACAATTAAAAGAATACTATCGCTCTGCACGTAAAACATTGTTAGCTCACCAACATTCATTTGGTGTAGCATTACCGGCTCTGGAGAAAAAGCTGGAGATGTTTGTTCAAAAGTTTGAGGAATTCGATGTACTTACTAGCGAAGGGAATTATTTGCAGGCTCGAGAAATTGTTATTGGATTGAACCAAGAATCACAACAGACATTTGAATATATTAATGATGTCCCAACAATTTTGACTGAATTACAAGTAAAGCTACCAGGAGCGGTACAAGAATTACGTAGTGGCCAGCGTGAAATGGAGGAGCAATCCTACTATTTACAGCATTTAGAGCTAACTAAGGGGCTCGATAAATTTGATGAAGAATTTGCAACATTAAAAAATGAATTAGCAGAGCTTAATTTAACCGTTGTTAAACCACGTGTAGCTGAAATAAATGAAGAGATTGATCACTTTTACGATCTACTTGAAAAAGAAGTTATTGCTAAAAATTATGTTGACCAAAATTGTGATCGTTTATTAAGCTCAATTACTAATGTTATAAGTTCAACAAGATTAGTAAGTGATGAAGCAACTTTTGTGCAGCAAAGCTATCGTTTAAATGAAAAAGATGCAGAAATTCCAAAAGCTGGATTAAAGCAATTAGAGGCTTTACAACGTCGCTATGATTTATTAGCGATGCGTGTTAGGGAGGAAAAATCTGCATACTCAAGTTTGCAGGAAGAATTGATTGAAATTAACGAGGAACTTGAACGTATTCATGAGGAGCAAGGTCACTTATCAAATACGATGAAGAAGCTCCGAATTGATGAAAACAAGGCCCGTGCACAAGTAGAAAACTTAAAGAAAACATTACAAGAAACAGATCGTCTATTGAATAAGGCGAATATTCCAGGTATTCCTGAAGAGATGGACGCTCGTCTAGATGAGGCAGCAGAGCATATTTATGTAGTTGTGCAAAGCCTTCAAGAGGTACCACTCAATATGGGAACAGTTCATAACAATTTAAATGCTGCAACACTTTGTGTAGAGGATGTAAAAGCGAAGGCGCATGAATTGATTGAAAATGTAATGCTGATTGAACGTATTATTCAGTATGGTAATCGTCATCGTGCCACAAATCCAAAATTGCATACTTGTTTAAGAGAAGCAGAAAAATCCTTTAATCAATTCCGCTATTCCAAGGCATTAGAAGAGGCTGGAACGGCAGTTGAAGAAATGGAGCCAGGTGCTTTAAAGCGAATTCAAGAACTTGTAGCAGAAGAAACAGTATCAAAATAGTCAAGTATAATAAAGAATTACATCAGCTGTCTAAAAGGTATAGTTAATACTTTTTAGACAGTTTTGTTATAAAGGTGCAAAATTCAATAAACATATGATTTTACGTCTTGGAACGGTTGAGGAAGCTACGCATTCATTTTTAATGAGAAATGGAACGGGAAGCTTGACATGCTGTCTCACTACGATATTGATTAAAAACTATTAGAGGTGTTTCAAATGCATTTATATATTCGGGAAATGAATGAAATTTTTGCGACTGATATTTTAAGTTGGAAATATGAGGAACCATATGATTTTTATAACAATGATCTATGCGATGAAGCTCTAAAAGAAATTCTTGAAAGTCCGTATTATTCAATTGTCAATGATAAAGAAGAGCTAGTTGGTTTTTTCTGTACAGGAACATCAGCACAAGTACCTATAGGACGTGATTATAGTGCGTATTTAGACGAGTACATTGATGTGGGGATAGGGATGAAGCCTGAGCTAACAGGAAAAGGTTATGGTTCAGAATTTTTTTCATTTATTTTAAATCAGCTACAACAAGAAAATCATAGTCCCCTTCGTTTAACAGTAGCTACATTTAATACAAGGGCAATTCACCTGTATGAAAAATTTGGCTTTACAAAAGTCATGGAATTTACAGCTTCAACTGAATTTATAACAATGAAGAAAGATTGAAAATAAGCGTGTTGACTAGGATTTATAGTGGTGAAATTCGCCTTCAATACGGTGTTGAAATATAGTTTAAATATGGTCGCTGAAAGTTGAGGATGGCATTTATTTAAAGCATATGTCATGTATATAAGTTGATTGGAGTGGAGGTTGGGCGACTCCTTGGGGATCAGCGGCTCATCGGACGCCCCCAGCCGGAACGGAAATCAACCTCACGTTATAGTAATAAGCCTAACAATGCAAAACCCAAATTTTTATATTCAGGAAACGCTCATAGTAAATTTTAATATGCCACTCTATAATGGGTGGTTTTGCACATTAAAAGCAAACGAATGAGTGATTAAATTAGGATAATTGTTAAAGTTAGTAGTCAATCGCTGAAGATTGCGTTATGATAAATACCGTTAAATCAACGTTTTGAAAGTGTGTGAATATTAATGAAAGTTAATACAATCTATTTAGACAACAGTGCAACAACAAAACCTTTAAAAGAGGTTATGCAAGCATTTATGGCAGTGAATGAGCAGTATTATGCCAATCCTGCTTCCATTCATGCAATGGGTGTTGAATCAAACGAATTGTTAATGCGTGCACGTGAGCAAGTAGCAGATATTTTGCAGACAGAAGCAAAAAATGTGCTATTTACATCAGGTGGTACTGAATCCAATAACACGGCTATATTTGGTTTAGCAAGTAGCAATACACATAAAGGAAATCATATTTTAACAACCGAAGTTGAACATCCATCTGTTCTTGAATCTGTTAAGCAACTTGAGCAAGAAGGTTTTGATGTGGAATACTTACAAGCCGATAAAAATGGCGTTATTTCTTTAGAGGAGCTTCGTACAAAAGTGCGCAAGGATACCATTTTAGTAAGTATGATGCATGTAAATAATGAAATGGGTGCTATCCAACCAATTTTTGAAGCTGCAAAAATTATTCATGAATCAAGTCGCGCAGCTTTTCACGTGGATGCTGTACAAAGCTTTGGAAAGTTACCAATATTATTTAACGATGAAGATGGACCAGACTGTATTTCAATTTCTGGCCATAAAATTCATGGCTTTAAAGGTTCAGGTGTACTAGCGTTCCGTAAAAAAATGAAATGGCAACCATATGCACTTGGCGGAGGGCAGGAGTTTGGTTTACGTAGTGGAACAGTAGCTGTACCGCAAGCAGTAGCTTTATCCAAAGCAGCCCGAATGGCAGTCGAGACGATGAATAATCGTGCAAAAAAATATCGACAATGGAATGATGAAATATGTACGCAATTACGTGGTTATGGAGATGTAGTGCATATTTTATCAACCCCACAAGGTGCGGCACATATTTTATCTTTTAGTATTCGAGACTTAAAAGGTGAAGTCATTATCAATGCATTGCAAAAACGCAATGTAATTGTGTCAACATCGAGTGCTTGCTCATCGAAACAGACAAAAACAAGCCATGTTGTTGAAGCTTTAAATATTGATGAGCACTTTAAAAAGGGTGTTATTCGTATAAGTTTTGGAGCGCATGTAACAAATGAAGATATAGTAAAGTTTAAACAAGTATTAGATGAAGTATTGATGGAACTTAAAGGAGAATATTAAAAATGATTTGGAAAGAAATTTTAATTCGATATGGAGAGCTTTCTACAAAAGGTCGCAACAAGATGGATTTTATTCGTCGTTTACGCGAGAACATTCGTCATGCGTTTGCGGATTTAGGACATTTACACATTCGCACAGAGCGCGACCGTATGTTTATCGCCATTCAAAATGAAACACAAATGGACGTTCTATTAAAAGGATTACCTAAAATTTTTGGTATCCAATCTTTTAGTCCAGTGGCAGCATGTGAAAAAGACATGGAGGCCATGAAAAAACTTGCCATAACAATTATGGATACATTTAAAAATGAGCAGCTTACTTTTAAAGTAGAAGTAAAGCGTACAGATAAAACATTTCCGTTAGAATCACATGCTATTCAACGTGAAATTGGTGGTTATGTATTACCACAATATCAAAATTTATCAGTAAAGGTGAAACAGCCTGATATCGAGCTTCGTGTAGAGGTACGTCATGATGCAACATATATGATGGCACAAGTTATTCCGGGTGCAGGTGGAATGCCTGTAGGTTCGAATGGTAAATCTTTATTAATGCTTTCTGGTGGAATAGATAGTCCTGTTGCAGGTTATTTAATGATGAAACGTGGAGTGCGCTTAGAAGCGATACACTTCTTTAGTCCACCTTATACAAGCCAAAATTCATTAGAAAAAGTAAAGGTGCTGGCTAATGAATTAACGAAATTTGGCGCTAATATACGTTTACATGTTATTCCTTTCACTGAAATCCAAGTTCTTATTAAAGAAAAAGTACCTTCTAATGTATCGATGACAACAACTCGTCGTATGATGCTAAAAGTTGCTGACAAAGTACGAGAAGAAATTGGTGCATTAGCAATTGTTACAGGTGAAAGTCTTGGACAGGTAGCAAGTCAAACTCTTGAAAGTCTAACAGCTATTAATGCCGTAACGAACACACCGATTTTACGTCCATTAATCTCATCAGATAAATTAGAAATTATCGATATTGCAGAGAAAATAGGCACATACGAAACGTCTATCCAGCCATTTGAAGACTGCTGTACAATTTTTACTCCAGCAAGTCCAAAAACAAAGCCAAAGCTTGAAAAGGTTGAGCATTACGAAAGCTTCTCGGATTTTGATGAGCTAATCGAACGAGCAGTGAAAAACCGTGAAGTCTATATATTCCCGAAAAAAGAGCAAGAAGCCGATAAATTTGCAGATCTTCTATAGAAGAAACTTGCGATTTCATAAGCTAACGAGCCGACTCAGAAGTCTTGAGTCGGCTTTTTTGTTCATTTCCTTCGTAGGCACAATTTACCTATAAAATTTTCGTATTAAAAATCTAATATCGCACATTCTATATTCACAAGGAGGTGAGAGACATGACTTCAACAAATCGCAGTTCAAACAAACTTGCTGTACCTGGTGTAGAGTACGCTCTAGATCAAATGAAATACGAAATTGCACAAGAATTTGGTGTTCAATTAGGAGCTGACGCTTCAGCTCGTGCTAACGGTTCCGTTGGCGGTGAAATCACTAAACGTCTTGTACAAATGGCAGAATCACAATTAAAAGGTATGCCAAACAACAACCTATAATTGCATAATCAGCAATTATTAAAATTAAAACCAGTGACCGTAAAAGGCACTGGTTTTAGTTTGTTTAAATTTTTTATTTTTATCCTGTATTAACGGACTGTATCAAAAGAGAAGCGAGTTGTTCCTATTTCAATTCAATGAGAGCAAAGAAATAGGTGAGGCTAACTGCCCGTAAAAAACCGATTGGTGAAAACTAATAAAAGTTTCACCTTTATCCTACAAATGATTTAAATGTAGAGACTGTATTTGCAATATCCTCACTTTGGCAAATTGCAGAAATAACTGCTATCCCATCAGCACCTGCTTTAAATACCATAGGAGCATTTGAACAGTTTATGCCTCCAATTGCAACGATAGGGAGATCCGGATATTGCATCCGAGCTTGTTGTAAAAAATTAGTTCCACTAGGTGGATTGGCGTCACTTTTAGAAGTGGTTGAAAAAATCGGACCAATTCCTACATAATCAGCACCATATTGTAGAGCAGTTTGTAATTCAGCTTGTGAATGAACAGAAACACCTAAAATCATGTTGCCAATTTTATTACGCACCATCGACACAGGAAAATCCTCTTGCCCAATATGAACACCGTCTGCTCTAAGATTTATAGCCAGCTCGACATCATCGTTGACGATAAACGGAACATGATATTGTTGACAGAGCTTTTGACATTTACGAGCAAAATCTTCATAGGCTTGCCCAGTTAGTGTATTTGGTCCTTTTTCACGATATTGAAACATCGTAATTCCAGATTGCAGAGCTTTCTCTAAAACGTTTAATGGCTCGTGTTTGAAAACATTACTTGTACCCATTATAAAATATAGCTGTAGATCGTCATGTTTCATGAATGATCACCTCGCAGGAATTCTTCAAGTTTTGATAAGCAAAATGATTGGTAGGACCATGTCCATTACCAATAGATAAATCATGAGTTATTGCTAATTGAATAAATTTTTTAGCTTCCTCAATCGCATCTTCTAAAGTTAGTCCACGACCAAGAAAAGCAGTTAATGCAGCGGAAAACGTACAGCCTGTACCATGCGTATTTTTGGTTGCAATACGAGTGGACTGCATGGAAAATGACCGACCATCTTGGAAAAATACATAATCAGTAGCATAACATTTATCCTCTAAATGACCGCCTTTAATAATGACGCATTGAATGCCCATTTGTAATAAGACCTTAGCTGCTTCTTTAATATCTGTTAAAGAATTGATTTTCCTTCCAGAAAGGGTTTCTGCCTCTGGAATGTTCGGTGTTACCACTGTTGCTATAGGTAGCAAACAACTGCGTAATGCCTCAATTGCTTCTTGCTGTAATAAGCTTTCGCCACCTTTTGCAATCATGACAGGATCTACTATAAGCGGACTATTTATTTCAGTTAAAATCCGTGCAATTGATTGAATAATTTCCGAGGAAAACAGCATTCCGGTTTTAATAGCACTTATTGAAAAATCCTCGACAAGCGCTTGGAGTTGTTTTTCGACAAAACTAACTTCAATTGGTAAGACATCCGATACCCCGAGTGTATTCTGGGCGGTTAAAGCTGTAATAACAGACGTTCCAAACACCTTTAATTCCTGGAATGTTTTTAAATCAGCCTGTATCCCTGCACCGCCACCACTATCAGAGCCAGCAATTGTCGTTACAATATGCATCATTGTTCACCACCCTTGGAGAGGCGGTGTAGTTCGTTCAATACTGCAATTTGAAAATCGCCAATATATGGGGTAGAAGAAGCAGCTTGCTCTGCCACTTTTTTATAAAGCGATAATGTTTCTATTAATTGGTCAAATGGCTTATTTCCTACGAGGTAGGAAGCACAACAAATGGCACTCAATAAGCAACCTGTTCCAGTGACTTCTGTCATTTGTGAATTTCCACCTGTAACCCATTGCTGATGTTCGCCATCAGTAATAAAATCCTTTTCACCGGTCACAATAACAATACAATTGTAAAGTTGAGCTACTTTTTGTGCCTCAACTTCTAAAGAAATTGAACCACTACCACTATCTACGCCTTTTTGTTGCCATTCTACATCGGCTATTGCTGCAAGCTCTCCGACATTACAACGAATAGCAGCAAAATTTATTTCCTTGAGTAATTGTTGTACCGTTTGTTTCCGGTAAGTTGTTGCACCTGCAGCAACAGGATCTAAAACAACGGGAATGCCAAGAGCATTTGCTGTTTTTCCTGCAAGTAACATTGATTCTTTCATTCGCTCATTAAGGGTACCGATATTTATTAATAAGCCTGAGGCAATTGCGACCATTTCTTCAACTTCATGACTGTCATCTGCCATAACTGGTGAAGCGCCTATAGCTAATAAGCCATTTGCTTGGAAATTAGCTACAACATAATTAGTAATGCAATGAATTAGTGGATTTTGTTTACGGATAGTATGAAATAACATTTTTAGTCCTCCTTGTTGGATGGACGTAAGCGTGCAAAAAAGGCTCTTTTTCGTGTAGAAAAAAACACGTAAAAGAGCCTTTCATCAGTAAATAGATGTGAATTGCTCCCTACGTCAGTATTAACTAACAGGTTCAAAGGGTCAGGTTTTACCTTCTCAACTCTAAATGAGTCCCCCTGCAATCATGCTTTTAGTTGACCAAAATGTACCATATTATTCATTCGTGTTCAATAGTTTTTTTCTTCATTGCGAAAACGGCACTAATGCTAAGTCGAAATGGATAGTACCAATACGTGACTGATGCCATATAGCAGAGCATGATAGTTGTCACGACTTTAATGAATTGGAGTGAATTCCATTGAAAATGATAAAAATTGAGTTTTATAATGAGCGTACAAAAGGGGGCATTTGCCATGAAAAGAGAAGATTTAATCGCACCAGAGTGGTATAACATTTCAGATGAAATTGAAAAATATGCACAGGATTCTACTAAAAATGCATTATTAGTTTATAACGAAGATGAGGAAATTCAATATTTAACATATCGAGCTTTACTTGAAAAGGCAAACCAGGCAGCACATGTATTTACATCTCAAGGTTTAAAAAAAGGTGATGTTATTTTGGTCATGGTGCCAAGATCAGTTGAAGCGTATATCGTTTATATTGCTGCCTTAAAGGCAGGCTTAACCATTATACCCAGCTCAGAAATGCTAAGAACTAAGGATATTGAATATCGAATCAATCATGCCAATGCAAAAGGCGTTGTTGCATTTGAACCTTATATTGAACAATTCGATAATGTGGGAAGTTTACAAGAAATACAACAGTTTGTCATTGGTCATGCACATGAACCTTGGCAGCCATTGCTTGAAAAAATGCAACATCAACCGACGACTTACATAAGTTCTACACCGACTAAGAGTACAGACATTGCATTTTTAGCATATACGAGTGGTACAACAGGCAATCCAAAGGCAGCGGTTCATACACATAGCTGGGGTTATGCGCATTTGCGAACTACTGCTCCAAATTGGTTAGGTGTACAAGAAGGTGACATTGTTTGGGCTACCGCAGCACCAGGTTGGCAAAAATGGATATGGAGTCCGTTCCTTGCTACATTAGGAAGTGGTGCGACAGCATTTGTTTACAAAGGTCACTTCGATGCGGCAACATACCTTTCATTGCTTGAGAAATTCAATATTAATATTCTGTGTTGCACACCGACCGAATACAGATTTATGGCAGGTCTTGAAAATTTGCAAGACTTTAATTTAAGTACGATACGTCAGGCTGTGTCAGCCGGTGAACCTTTAAATAGTGAAGTGATAAAAGTATTTTCCGAGGTCTTTAATGTACAAGTACGAGATGGTTATGGACAAACAGAGAATACATTACTTGTTGGAACAATGGTAGGGATGGAGGCTAGAATGGGCTCAATGGGTAGACCTACTCCAGGTAATATGGTTGAAATTATTAATGATTTTGGAAATCCTACTGTAATTGGAGAAGTAGGAGATATTGCTGTGCACTGTGAATCACCCGCGTTATTTAAGAAGTATTTAAACGATCCCGAACGTACAAATTTACAATTTAGGGGCGAATGGTATATTACAGGAGATCGTGCATATAAAGATGAAGATGGCTATTTTTGGTTTGAAGGACGTGGAGATGATGTCATTATTTCGTCTGGGTATACGATAGGTCCATTTGAGGTAGAAGATGCGTTATTGAAGCATCCAGCAGTAAAAGAAACGGCCGTAGTCGCGAGTCCGGATGAAATTCGTGGAAATCTCGTGAAGGCATTTGTTGTGCTCTCTGATGGAGTAGTTGGTGATGAAACGCTAATAAAAAAACTACAAAGCCATGTAAAAACTTTAACTGCCCCTTATAAATATCCTCGTGCTATTGAGTTTGTTACTGAGCTACCAAAGACTGCATCAGGCAAAATTCGGCGTGTCGAATTACGTGAGCAAGAAAAAATCCAATATAGTAATCATCGTTGATTTCCTAGGAAATAATGTCGAAAATCAAAGTTCCTGCTTTTTTTATGAACTTTGATTTTTTTTTTATAGTAGATAATGTAGTATAGGTTGAATAAGTTAGATTGGTTAAAGCTTTTGCATAGTATTTGTCAGTTACCAAAATTTGGAAATGTAATTTGTTAAAATGTGTAATTTGTTTCTAAGTGGATTGGAAACGTCATAGATTTAGACCTGAGTAAGCCGAGTAGAGGAGACAAAGGTTAAAAGTATCATATTCTGTGATAACGATGCACTTTCGCAAGAGATCAACCCCATGTTATGGTGCTAAGCATATTATTGCAATAAGTATGAAACAAATTTGGATATCAATCGTATAACGTTATGAGGAGGCGGAAAGATATGAATGGTAAAAGGTGGACCGCTTTAATAATTGCAGGTGTACTATTAGTGTTTTCATTAGGGATCAACACAATTTTTGCAATTTTTAAATCGAATTTCTTTAGTAATTTTGATAGCTTGGTGGAGGGAAACGATTTATCTGTGATGGAAGAAGTTAAAGAAAGTGGCGAAATGGATAAACGTATTGCATACTTAAAGGTTGATGGTACGATTCAAGATGTTGGCTCAAGTTCGTTTTGGGAACCAGTTTCTTATGATCATCAATTTTTCTTAGATCAATTAGAAAATATTTTAAGTGATAAGACTGTGGAAGGTATCGTCTTAAGTGTTAATTCGCCAGGTGGCGGAGTAAAGGAATCAGCTGAAATCTATAAAAAACTCATGGAAATTAAAGAAGAGAGACAAATTCCAATCTATGTAACTATGGATTCGATGGCAGCTTCAGGTGGTTATTATATTTCAGCCCCTGCAGATAAAATATTTGCGCAACGTGATACAATTACAGGTTCGATTGGTGTCATTATGCAATCTATTAATTATCAGGCGTTAGCAGAAAAAGTTGGTATTAAATATGAAACGTTTAAATCTGGTGAACATAAAGATATGCTTAGCCCAATGCGTGAAGTGACACCGGAAGAGCGTGCTATGATGCAAGACATGATTAATGAAACTTATCAGGAATTCGTTCATATTGTGGCAAAAGGTCGTAATATGTCTGAAGCTAATGTGAAAAAAGTTGCCGATGGTCGAATTCTTAGTGGTAAGAAGGCTCTTGAAGCGGGCTTAGTAGATGAGATTGGCGATGAGGAAGCAGCAATTACTGCAATGCGTAAAGACTTTAGTTTAGAGGACGCAGAATTATTTGAGTATTCATATGAGACGGGTGGTTGGCCATCATATGTTGGGATGAAGATTGGATCAATGTTTGGCCCTTCAGCAGAGGAAAAAATGTTGATGAAAATTATGGCAGATTATAAAGCACCAAAAATGATGTACTTATATGGCGAAAACTAAGGAGGGAGTACAATGACAAACAATGATATTGTTATGCAAGGTTCACCCTCTATGGAGAATACGTTCCTAATAGATAAACCAACTACGAATAAAAATTATGCGTTAAAAACGGCAGGCTTTTGGATACGTTTTTGGGCATTTTTATTAGATGGATTCGTTATTACAGCTATAGTTGGAATTCTCGTTAACCCAATTTTTTATTTAATGGATTGGTCATTATCTGAGTCTGTATGGTATGCACCGATTTCGATTATATCCGCTATTCTTTATTACAGTTATTTCGTATTAATGACGAAGTTTTTTGGGCAAACATTAGGGAAAATGATATTTGGATTACGTGTTATGTCATTAAAGC
The DNA here is from genome assembly GCF_044762845.1 of Lysinibacillus sp. NPDC096382. Classification (NCBI taxonomy): domain Bacteria; kingdom Bacillati; phylum Bacillota; class Bacilli; order Caryophanales; family Bacillaceae; genus Lysinibacillus; species Lysinibacillus sp. NPDC096382. The sequence continues at coordinate 180,683 of NZ_JBIWFC010000004.1, read as the reverse complement.
ATGATAAGCTTACTTGGTCAGATGTGTTATTCCGTGATTGGATAGGGCGTATCATCAACAGCATTTTCATGCCACTTTATATTCTTGTAGGCATTTTACCAAACAATCAAGGTTTACATGATTTTTTCGCGGATACAACAGTCGTTCATGAAAAAGTTTATATTGAAAAAGATATTGTACAATCATCTTTGCCAATCAAAGAGCAAAAGACTGAATCTGTACCTCTAGAGGAAAAACCAGAACCTGAAAAGCTGGAAAAACATAACGAAGAATAATGGCTTGAGCTGTCTCATTACGGTGAGACAGCTTTTATTTTTGTGAGGATAGAGGTGATTAATGGTTAGTTCATTGGAGAAAAGCCCCGAAAGTTGGGATGACATTTTATTATAACGTATACAATGAATAAAATTGATCTTCGTTCCGGCGGGGTGACTCATTGGGGATTAGTAATAGAGGAACGAAGACTAAATGTATCACGTTCTGTGATAACGCCTTCGAAAAGTGCTTAGTCAGAACGAATATCAACCCTATATTATGGTGATGAGCTTGGAAAATGGTGCAATCATAAGCAAGTATGGTAGAACAGGTTCGAAAAAATTCTTTCAAAACTATTTTGATGAGCTGTCTTAGTTGCAATTAATTCCCTCCATTTAGTAATATTATGTACATATGAAGATTAGGAGGCGTTTATATGGCACAAGTAACATTTAAAAATGGCCCAGTAACACTTGTAGGTAACGAAGTAAAAGTTGGAGACAAAGCACCAGACTTTACTGTATTAGCGAATGATCTATCACCTGTTACATTAAAAGATTCAGAGGGGAAAATTCGTTTATTTAGCGTTGTACCATCATTAGATACTGGTGTTTGTGATGCACAAACACGTCGTTTTAATGAAGAAGCAGCAAATTTAGGTGACAATGTAGTTATTTATACGGTATCTGTTGACCTTCCATTTGCTCAAAAACGTTGGTGTGGTGCAACGGGCATTGATGCTGTTCAAACAGTTTCAGATCATCGTGATCTTTCATTTGGTGAAGCATACGGTGTCTACATCCAGGAATTACGCCTTCTAACGCGTGCGGTGTTTGTTGTGGATGCAAATGACAAAGTGACATATGTGGAATATGTTCCTGAAGCAACAAACCATCCAAACTATGAAGCGGCAATTGCAGCTGTCAAAGCACTAGCATAATTTATTGATATTAGGCTAAGATATTACTAGACAAAGGGGCTGTGACAAGTTTTTGTCACGGCTCTTTTCTGCTTGAAAGGAAGTTGTGTATGGAAAATATCGAAAAGTTATTTGGTATGCTAAATGAACATGCTGAAAAGATAGAAAAAGAACATAATGTTACATTGCTAGAGGGGATTTTAGATGGTTTAGAGGCATGGTTAGATGGGGAAGTTAATTTTTCACAAGACGGTGCTACAAAGGAAGATGTGCGCAAAGCAATTCAAATTGCTGTTTTAAAGGGAATGCGAAAAGGTTCTCAGCCGAATCACCAAATGACACCTGATACTCTTGGATTATTAGTTGGTTATTTTGTGGAGCAACTATTTGCAGAGCGTCTAGAAACAGAAAAAATATCTATTTTAGATCCAGCAGTAGGTACAGGGAATTTACTATTAACAGTTATGAATTTATTAGACGGAAAAACAGAAGCTACAGGTGTAGAAGTTGATGAGCTACTTATTCGTATAGCTGCTGCTACAGCTGATTTGACAGAGCAACCCGTTTCCCTATTCCGTCAAGATACTTTACAAGATTTATTAGTAAATCCTGCAGATGCTGTTGTTTGTGATTTACCGGTCGGGTATTATCCGAATGAAGAAGTCGCATTAGATTATGAACTATGTGCTTCAGAAGGAATGAGTTATGCACATCACTTATTTATTGAGCAGTCCATTAATTACACAAAGGATGGTGGCTACTTATTTTTCTTAGCACCAACCCATCTCTTCGAGTCTGAGCAGTCGAAACAACTGCATAAATACATTCAAAAGCATGCTTGGATTCAAGCGATTATTCAATTACCAGATACAATGTTCGCCAATAAAGCACTTGAAAAGAGCATTGTCATTTTGCAAAAGCAAGGTAAGGAATTCAATGCTCCAAAAGAAGTACTATTAGCAAAAGTACCAAACATGCAAAATAAACAAGCTCTTGCTATGTTCTTCGAAAAAGTGAAGATGTGGCAAGAAGGGAAATAAGTATAAAAGGTATCCAAAATAGGATACCTTTTAGTTTGCGCTAAAAGAATAAATATAAAATAGCTTTTACTTCGAGTCGTCGCAAAAACGAGAGGGGTGATTTTCGTTCCTCTATCGCTGATCCCCAAGGAGTCGCCCAGTCTTCACTCCAATCAACCAATGCACTAGCGTGTCACTTAATGATATAACGAAGCTTCAGCGAAGTGTAGAAAAACCCCGCTTAGCACTGGAAGGAGCGTCTTAACTTTCCCGTTTTTCTCTATGATGAGTCATTACCTAATAAATAATCAAATCTTTTAATATTATAGCTTCCGATGTCAATTCACTGCATGGTGTAGAACAATTGCCTTATTTAATAGGACACATTAATCTTAAAGTCATAAAGGTTTTTCAACAATAAGAAAAAGGTACCCAAAATTGGATACCTTTTATGTAAGACAAAATTAATTTTCAGGTGTACGGATTACAAGTACGTCACATTTAGCTGAGCGTACAATTGCTTCAGATACTGAACCGATTAGGAAGCGTTCTACTGCATTTAGACCAGTTGCACCACAGATGATTAAGTCTGCGTCTACAATTTTAGAAAGCTCTTTTGTAATGATATTTTTTGGTGAGCCGTATTCAATTACAAGGTTAACATTTGTTAAGCCTTCTTCTTCAGCTTGTTTTTTGTAACCATTTAATAGCTCTTCAGAGAATGCTTGAGCACGCTCAGCAATTGAACGATCATATGCTTCGATTGCAGCGAATGAACGTGTGTCAATAACATTTACTAAATTTAATACAGCACCTTCGTTACGTTTTGCTACATCAATCGATTTACGGAAAGCGTATTCAGCTTCCTTAGAACCGTCTACTGCAACTACAATGCTTTTATATTTATTAGCCATTTGAATTACCTCCCTGATTTGTATATGTTGATTATACCAAATGATTTTCTAAAGGAAATACTTTCCGGAAGAAAAAATGTGAAGAAGTGAAGGCATTTACATGCACAAAAAAATAAAAATTACTATCAAAAAGCAATTTTTTTGTTACTTACGAGGCATTCTCCAGAAAATCGCTTATCGACGAGAATAACTAATTACCAATATATTAATTGGAATGTTTACTGTTGTTAGAATATTAGGAATTTTATCTATTATTATTTTAATTAAAGCATTTTTTGTTTATGTTTGGTAATATGGAAGTGCAAGGGGTGCATCAATACATCGAAGAGTATGTAACAAAAATGTGCTTATTTTTTAGGTAATGGAAGGGGACAGGGAAGATGAAGATTGGTATTCCAAAAGAGATTAAAAACAATGAAAACCGTGTAGCTATGACACCAGCAGGGGTTGTTACATTAACGAATGCAGGCCATGAAGTGTACATTGAATCTGGAGCAGGTTTAGGCTCAAGCTTTACAGATACAGACTACGTTGCTGCAGGAGCTCATATTGTTGAGACAGCAAAAAAAGCATGGGCACAAGAAATGATTATGAAAGTAAAGGAACCCGTAGCATCAGAATACGATTACTTCTATGAAGGTCAAATCTTATTTACTTATTTACATTTAGCGCCAGAGCTTGAATTAACGCAGGCACTTTTAAATAAAAAAGTTGTAGGCATTGCTTATGAAACAGTGCAATTAGCAAATGGTTCCTTACCACTTTTAACACCAATGAGTGAAGTTGCTGGTAAAATGGCAACGCAAATTGGTGCACAATTCTTAGAGAAAAATCATGAAGGTAAAGGTATTTTACTAGGCGGCGTATCGGGTGTACCACGCGGTAAAGTTACAGTAATCGGTGGCGGTATAGCTGGAACAAATGCGGCGAAAATAGCTGTAGGAATGGGTGCTGATGTAACGGTTATTGATTTAAGCCCAGAGCGTTTACGTCAATTAGAAGATTTATTTGGCCGTGATGTTCAAACATTAATGTCGAATCCTTATAATATTGCAGAATCAGTGAAAAACTCAGATTTAGTAGTTGGGGCAGTTTTAATTCCTGGAGCTAAAGCACCAAAGCTTGTTTCTGAGGAAATGATTCAGTCAATGCAACCGGGTTCAGTAGTAGTCGATATTGCTATTGACCAAGGCGGAATTTTTGAGTCATCTGATCGAGTGACGACACATGATGATCCAACGTATGTAAAACACGGAGTTGTGCATTATGCAGTAGCAAATATGCCAGGAGCTGTACCACGTACATCAACAATTGCTTTAACAAATAATACAATTCCTTATGCGCTACAAATTGCGAATAAAGGTTACAGACAAGCGTGTGTTGAAAATGCTGCACTGAAACTAGGTGTTAATACTATAGATGGACATCTTGTTTACAAGGCTGTTGCAGATTCTCAAGGTTTGCCATATGTAAATGTTGATGAATTAATTCAATAAGTAACATAACAAAAGGAAGCACCATGTTTAATTATGAGTGCTTCCTTTTGTGTTGCATGTTGGTTGCTTCCTTTTCCTTAAATAAACTTACAGTACAATCAAATCTTTCGGGAATTTTGTAAGTATTTCTACGCCATCTTTTGTTACTACCACATCATCTTCAATGCGGACACCAGTCACATCGGATTTATAGATACCTGGTTCAATTGTGAAGACCATGCCTTCTTCCATAGTCATTTCATTAGCGCCTGTAACAGAAGGGAATTCATGTACAGAAATGCCGAGTCCATGACCAAGTCGATGTGTGAAATATTCGCCATAGCCTGCGTCAGTAATAGTATCACGAGCGATTTTATCTAAATCCATTGCGCGAACACCTGGTTTTACAGTTGCGATTGCATTTGTGTTAGCAGCTAGTACTGTGTTGTAGATTTCCTTTTGTGCCTCACTAGGTTCACCAAAGGCAACCGTACGTGTAATGTCAGAACAATAACCGTCGTAAATTACGCCAAGGTCGAATAATATCATATCGCCTTTTTCTATTTTTCGAGCACCTGGTTTACCGTGTGGAGAGGCTGTTTTTGGACCGCTCAATACCATTGTTTCAAAGGACATCTTGCAGCCTTTATCCTGAATAGCGCTTTCTATCGCAGTTAAGATTTCCATTTCTGTTTTGCCTTCAGCAATTTCTTTACAGCCGATTTCAATAGCATAGTCAGCTAGTTCTGCAGCTTTACGTAATTTTTCTAATTCAATTTCATCTTTAATTACTCGCATAGCATTGATTTTTTCGTCGAGACGAACAAAACTAGCCTGCGGGAATGATTGTTGTAGGGCTTCTAAACGCTCTACGATGAGCTGAGCTTTTTCAATAGCAAATGTTTGTGGGTTAACATTACGAGCTTTAATAGCTTGGGCAAGAACTTCCATTGAATTTTCAGTATCTTGATGACCGATGACCTCATAAGGCCAACCTGCATCCTTCGCATCTGGGATTTCCATTTTGGGGCAAATCAAAAAAGGTTCTGCCTCTTTAAAAATCATCACGCCAAGTAATCTCTCGTGCGGATTACTTTTAAAGCCTGAAACGTAAAAAACATTATCAGGTGTCGTTACGAAAGCGGCATCAATTTGGTTTTGTTGTAAATAGTTTTGAATTTCTTCAACCTTTAACATACACAGTTCCTCCTCTTATTGCATTGAAAAAAACTTCAAGTGCTTAGCTAAATTTATAGCCTCCCCGGCATGGGGCTTCAACGAAATGAATAATTGTTTCCTACAAGGTATACCTGTTAGGAAAGTATCTATTATTCTCTGTACTAGCATATCAAAAAAAGGGAAAAATCGCATGGATAGCGAATAAAAATGATGTGGCACAATATGTACTGCTGGGAGGAAACTTATATGGAAATTAGTTATCATGGACATTCAGTTGTTAAAATTCAATCAAATGGGAAAACAATATTAATAGATCCATTCATTAACGGGAATGGGCTAACAGATTTAAAGGTTGCTGATGAGGCTCCGGATATTATTTTACTTACACATGGCCATAATGATCATGTCGGTGATACAGTGGAGCTTGCGAAGAAAAAAGATGCGCTTGTCATTGCACCGAATGAGCTAGCCAATTGGATTTCTTGGCAAGGAGTTAAAACGCATCCAATGCATATAGGGGGAGCTAAGGAATTTGATTTTGGTAAAGTGAAGTTTACTCAAGCGTTCCACGGTTCGTCATTTGTAACAGAAAATAATGAAATTATATATATGGGGATGCCTGCTGGAATTTTATTATTTATCGAAGACTTAACGATTTATCATGCAGGGGATACAGCTTTGTTTAGTGATATGAAATTAATTGGAGAACGCCATCCTATTGATATTGCATTTTTACCGATTGGTGACAATTTTACGATGGGCCCAGAGGATGCTGCTTGTGCAGTTTCATTTTTGAAGCCGAAAATTGTCGTACCAATTCATTACAATACATTCCCTCCAATCGAGCAGGATCCACAAATTTTTGCAGATTTAGTGCAAAATGCAGAGGTTCAAACTTTAAAAGTAGGTGAAAAAGTTAACTGTTCCTAATTAGTGACACTGCTGTACTATATGAGTTGGCACCACGTGCGTAGTTGAAACGATGGGAAAAGTAAAACAAATTATCACTTTACATTAAATATTTTAATAAAAAATATGGTACACTAAGAGCAGAATTTGATGCTTGAGAAATAGGTGATATTTTGTCTACAAAACATGAGAGAATTTTACAATACATCGAATCATTACCCGTGGGTGATAAAATTTCAGTACGTCAAATTGCAAAGGAAATGCAGGTGAGTGAAGGAACGGCATACCGCGCCATTAAAGAAGCGGAAAATCGACGTTTAGTAAGCTCTATAGAACGTGTTGGAACAATTCGTATTGAGAAGAAAAAGAAAGAAAATATTGAGCGATTAACCTTCGCTGAAATAGTTAACATTATAGACGGCCAAGTTTTAGGTGGAAAAACAGGTCTACATAAAACGTTAACGAAATTTGTTATTGGTGCCATGCAATTAGAAGATATGATGCGTTATACAGATGCTGGGAGCTTGCTCATCGTTGGTAACCGTATAAAAGCACATGAAAATGCGCTGCGAGCTGGTGCTGCTGTTTTAATTACAGGGGGCTTTGATACAACTGAGGAAAACAAGTTACTTGCAGATTCCTTGGACTTACCGATTATTTCAACAAGCTATGATACCTTTACCGTAGCAACAATGATTAACCGCGCAATTTATGACCAGTTAATCAAAAAAGATATTTTATTTATTGAAGATATTTTTGTGCCGATGACAGATACTTCTGTTCTTCGAAATGATGAAACAATTCATCATTTCCAAAAGCTAAATGAACGAACAACTCATGGTGCATTTCCCGTTGTTACAGCAAACAATAAGCTTGTTGGGATGATTACCGTAAAAGACGTTATTGGTCGAGAAGAAAACGAGCTAATTGATAAGGTTATGACAAAAAATCCGATTGCTGGATCGATGAAAATGAGCGTTGCCTCTGCAGGACATCGTATGATTTGGGAAGGGATTGACCTATTACCAATTGTTGATGATGACAATATTTTGCAAGGTGTGATTAGTCGACAAGATGTACTAAAAGCGCTTCAGCTTGCTCAAAGACAACCGCAGCATGGTGAAACGATTGATGATTTAGTGAAAAACGAGATGAAGGTACTTGGCGATGAAGAATTAATCGTAGATTTTAAAGTAACACCACAAATGACAAACCAATACGGTGCAATTTCTTATGGAGCATTCACAACTTTGTTAGCGGAAGTTGGCTCATTCGCATTAAAGCGCCGTAAACGTGGGGATGCAGTTGCCGAAAACATGACGATTTATTTCATCAAGCCTGTGCAAATGGAAAGTACACTTACTGTAAAGCCTCGAATATTAGATATGAGTCGTAAGTTTGTGAAAATGGACTTCGAAGTGTTTAATCAACAAATGCTTGTTGGGAAGGCTATGATGATGTTCCAACTACTGGAACGTTAAGTAAACACAAAAAGGGATGGTCTAGGGTAAATGCTAGACCATCCCTTTCACTTCTTTCAGCGGGTGTCACGGAATCGGAGGGGAGTTATTAGCCTATAACAGCTAACTGACCTGCATCGGTGCCGCTCCCGCTGCGTTAGCACTACGCATCGCACAAAAAACATCTGTTGCTGCCGCTACGCTTTCGCACAAAAAAATATATGCTGCCCTAAGCACAAAGCCGATTTCATACGCAATTATGCCGGTGCATAATTGATTATTTATTGGTTAATTCGGTACTCCTCGTCAACAAATTGACCGTAATGACGAACCCTTTTAATATTTTCTATAACAACAAAGATGCCTAAAACGATAAGAATTGCTACAATAATAAATGTATATAACCCAGGGAATAAATAGGCTTGGTTTAAACCAAATAAAAGGATAAATGTACCGAAACTTACATTAGCTTTACTTTTGTACCAATTTTTAGCGATTGGTAATGAAGAACGAAACTGTTTTGTTTTAAAATAAAAATAAAAAACAAATGATATGATTATTGCAAATACAAATATTAAATTGAGCATAGTAAACCTCCTAGCATAACTAGTCATTATTGTAACGATAATTAGAGAAAAATGCTAACGGTTATTACTATCATTTTGGGGGAAATTAATTTGAAAAGACAAATCATCGACACAATTGCTTCATATGAAACAATCATTATTCATCGCCATGTGCGTCCAGATCCAGACGCATATGGATCTCAGCAAGGGTTAAAAGAGCTTATTTTAGCAAATTATCCGGAAAAGAAGGTTTTTGCTGTAGGTGAGCATGATGAATCTTTATCATTTTTAGCATATCCAGATTACATTACGGATGATATATACGACGATGCTTTAGTTATAGTGACAGATACGGCTAATACTGAACGTGTTGACGATCAACTCTATACAAAAGGAAAAATGATCATAAAAATAGATCACCATCCAAATGATGATCCGTATGGTGATTTACTTTGGGTGGATACGAATGCGAGTTCTTGTAGTGAAATGATTTATGAGCTTTTTGAGGAAGGGAAACAAGAAGCAAACTGGATTCTACCTGATGCCTCCGCTAGATTATTATTTGCCGGTATTGTAGGGGATACAGGACGTTTCCAATTCCCTAGCACGACCGTAAAAACGTTTAAAATTGCAGGAGAGCTTATTACATATAATTTTGATCGAAATCAAATTTTCGATGGAATGTATGAAATGGATCAAAAGCTATTAAATTTACAGGGCTATATTTATCAAAATTTCAAAATGGATGAGTATGGAGCAGCGCATATCAAGCTGACAAAGGAATTGCTGGCAGAATTCAATGTTGTACCGTCAGAGGCGTCACTGTTAGTTGGCTGTCTTGGAAGTGTGAAAAGTATTTGTGCATGGGTGGTCTTCATTGAAGAGAACGATCAAATTCGAGTGCGTTTACGTTCAAAAGGCCCTATCATTAACACTTTGGCGAAGGAATTTAACGGTGGAGGGCATCCTCTTGCATCTGGGGCTACAGCTTACTCATGGGAAGAAGCAGAGCGTGTAATAATACGATTACAGGAAATTTGTAAGGCGTATCAATAAACATAAATATTTGGGCTCATCACTAAAATTTGTGGATGACATTTGTTAAACTCGTATGCCATATTTAAGTTGATTGGAGTGGAGGCTGGGCGACTCCTTGGGGATCAGCGTCACAGATGAGACCCTGGAGCGAGCAAATAGGGGAACGAAGGCTAAAAGCATCACGTCCTGTGATAACGCCTTCGTTTTGCTGCCGCTACGTTACACTACGCTTTCGCACAAAAAACATCTGTTGCCCCAAGCGGCTCATCGGACGCCCCCAGGAAGCTCTGCTCTGCGCGAAAGCGAAGCGTCAGCGGCAAATGTTTTCTGTAGCGAAAGCATAGCGACAGCTACATAGCGCCCAGCCGGAACGGAAACCAACCACTCATCATGGTGATTATCCAATACTTAGCGATAATTTGTAAACTCAACAGAATAAGAACGTGCTTCTGTCATAATAATAAAGCTTTGAATTAACATTTTTAAATACCTAGAAAGGAAGGGATTCATTTGACACATGTATACACGAAAATGCATACGAGTGCGGATTTATTGAAAAGTACGATTCGGCTTGAACAATTGATCCCTTTTTTACAAGAGCAAAATACTCAGGCCTGTGCAATCGTCAATTCAAAATTGTACGGGCTTTTGCCTTTTTGTAAAGCATTGCAGCAAGCGAATATTCATGCTGTAATAGGGCTCACGATAAATGTACAGTGGCAAGAAAGAAAGATTCCACTTGTGCTCTATGCTCAGACGCAAGAAGGCTACCAGCATCTTTTAAAGATTAGTAGTGCAGTTTCAATTCGAGAGGATGATGCACTTCCTTGGAAATGGCTTGAAGGATATGCAGCGGGCTGTGTGGCATTACTTTCTTCGGATAACTTAATAGAAATTGAGGATTGGACTGAAGTAGCAAGTGCTCTAAACAAGGTATTTGGTAACCGTTTATTTATGGGTATAGCAAGACCTGCAGGGATGATAGCAGAAAAAGAAGAAGCGTATGTAGCATGGTGTGAAACTTTGAACATAACACTAGTTGCCTCTCAGAGCTGCTATTTTTTACGTCCAGAGGATCATTTTGCCTTTGAGGTTGCAAGAGCGATAGATTCAGGTGACAAGATTACCGGTACAATGTTATCAGCTTATTTACAAGGTTATTTCGCCCCAACGAAAGAGGAATGGCAAAGTTGGTTTGCTGATCATCCAGAATGGCTTGAGTCTAGTGCAATGATGCTTGCTAGCTGTACGGCGGAAATTCCTGAAATGTACGTACAAATGCCTAAATTTCCTGTCCCAACAGGAGAAACAGCCGAAAGCCTACTTGTCAAAGAGGTTTTTGCAGGATTGGCAGAACGTTTAAAGCAAACTGAAATTCCTCAAATTTATCGGGAGCGACTTCAATATGAGCTTGAAATTATTTGTGCAATGGGCTTTGCAGATTATTTTTTAATTGTTGCAGATTTCATGCATTTTGCTAAAGAAAATCGTATTTTAACAGGTCCTGGTCGTGGCTCATCGGCGAGTTCACTGGTGGCTTATAGCTTATCTATTACGCAAGTAGATCCGTTAGTTTACGGCTTATTATTTGAACGATTTTTAAACCCTGAACGTGTTACACTGCCAGATATAGATATCGATTTTGTCGACAGTAAAAGACAAAAAGTTATTCATTATGTCACTCAGAAATATGGAAAGGCAAATGTAGCGCAAATTATTACGTTTGGTACTTTATCCGCTAAGGCAGTTGCTAGAGATGTTGCCCGTGTTTTTGGTTTTGACGCTGAAACATTGGAGAAAATTTCGAAAATGATTCCGAATAAACCTGGGATAACATTGCAAAAAGCACTGGCCGAATCACAAGGTTTACAAGGCTGGCTAGCCGAGGATGAAAAACATCGGCGCTGGTTTGAAGTGGCGTTAAAACTAGAAGGGTTGCCAAGAAATTCTTCTACTCATGCGGCAGGGATTGTGCTGTCGCCTTCACCATTAGTCAATACGATACCGATTGAAGAAGGACATGATGGCGTATATTGTACGCAATGGCCGATGGGAGATGTAGAAGCTAGTGGGCTTGTCAAAATGGATTTTCTAGGATTGCGCAACCTGACAATTTTAGAGCAGATACGTTGGTCGATTTATAAAGCTGGCGGTCCTTGGATCGAGTTTGAGCTTATTCCCATGCAAGATGAAAAGACATTTCAACTTCTTCAAATGGGCGATACATTAGGAATTTTTCAATTAGAATCGGAAGGTATGAAGCAAGCTTTACGTGATATTCATCCAAATCATTTTTTAGATATAGTGGCAATCAACGCGTTATATCGCCCTGGTCCAATGGATTTTATTCCTGTATATGCAAAACGAAAAGCAGGAAGGGAATCGGTTACTATGCTACATCCAGCTTTAGAACCCATATTACGCGATACGTTTGGTGTCATAATTTATCAAGAACAAATTATGCAAATTGCTTCGGTGATGGCTGGTTTTACGATGGGACAAGCGGACTTACTGCGTCGGGCGGTAAGTAAGAAAAATCGTCAAGTATTAGAGGAGCAACGTGCCGCATTTGTAAAGGGAGCAATGAAGCAAGGCTTTGACGTTCATGTGGCAGAGGAAGTGTATGCATTAATTGTGCGCTTTGCAGACTATGGTTTCCCTAAAAGCCATGCTGTCGCATACAGCGTTATTTCCTACCAAATGGCTTATTTAAAAGCACATTTCCCACAAAGCTTTTATACAGCACTTTTATCAAATGCAACAGGAAATGTGGAGAAAATTCTACAGGTTGTGAGTGAGGCGAAAGAGAAGGGGATTCCATTTTATCCACCGTCATTAAAACAGAGCACAAAATTTTTTACTGTTGAAAAGGATGGAATTCGCTATAGTTTATCAGGAATAAAGGGAGTGCCTCATACATTTATAGAGAAGGTGAATGCCTTACGCCAAACGAATGCAGAAGCATTTGATAATTTATTTGACTTGGCAGTTGCTTTAAGTGCACAGCATTTTAAACCAAAAGTAATGGAATCTTTAATTTTTGCTGGAGCTCTTGATTATATAGGTAAAGATCGTGCTGTACTAATAGCTACATTGGAGGCAACCTTAAAGCATGCTGAACTGCTAAGACCAACTGAAGATATTGATATAGAATCTGCTACTGCCTTTAGTTTTGGTAAGCCGAAGTATATGGAAGCGGAAGCGATGCCACAAAAGGAAAAATTACTTCATGAAAAGGAGAGTCTTGGTTTTTATATTTCTGCACATCCGGTCTCAGAGGAAAGAGCTTTTTGGAATGAAGTAAATAGTACGTGCCGAGAGTTGAAGCATGCTCGTGAGGGAACGTATGTAAAAATGATTGGCATAATAGAAGAAGTAAAAAAAATACGCACAAAAAAAGGTGAGCAAATGGCTTTTGTTCAGCTTCAGGATGAGTTTGGAACGGTATCTGTAACATTATTCCCGCAAGTTTTCCATCTTGTTCAAGAGCTGTTACTAGTAGACGAAATGCTTTACATTGAGGGAACTATTGAAAGGCGCTTTGGTAAACCTCAAGTGAAAGTAAAACATGCGCAAACGACGAAAAGAATATGAAATTAAAGAAAAATTTAGAAACTGCATAATCCTTTATGCAGTTTTTTCTTTACTTTTTAATAATTATTTTGTAAGCTAGAGTCAATGTTGAAAAGTGGTCAGACCACTTTTTTCTTCATTCAGTAGGAGATTCCATCTTTTGGAAGTGGTGGACTTCCTTTCTTTTCAATAGGTATCCAAACACCTGCTGAATGAAGATAAAGCCTTTGGATGCATTGTTTATCTGTGCGAAAGCGAAGCGACAGCTACAAATAATCTAAGGCAAAATAGATAGAACGGGGAGTTGATCGTATGGATAAAAAAACCGAACAAAAGAAAGTTTTTTTAGATATCGTCCAACAATTACGACAACTTATTAAATTAGAAAAAATACAGGCTGGTGAAAAGCTACCTTCCGAACGAGTCCTTTCAGAACGTCTAGGTGTCGGGCGATCCTCCGTGAGAGAGGCATTGCGAAGCTTAGAGTTGTTGGGTCTTATTGAAACGAAACATGGGGGAGGTACTTTCCTAGCGTCCACACATAAACATCAGCTAGTGGAAATACTGTCGATGTTTATATTAGAAGATGAAAAATCAAAAAAGGATGTCGAATTAACGCGAGAAATTCATGAAAAGGAAGCCGTTCGCGTAATAAGTTGTACAGAGACTCTACGAACACTACCTGTGTGGGACAGTTTTTTTGTAAAGCTAGAGATAGAAAGCGCGATTAATTGTCGGGACGTTTTACGGGAAATAATAATCACGTCAGGAAATCGTCTTTCACTAAAAGTATGGTTTCAGTTAGCAGTTTATGACGGTGACCGATTAAATCGAAACTCAACAGAAGAAGAAAAAATAATCATTCAAACAATGTTGAAATCGATGCAGCTAGGATATGAAAAAGAAGCATTAAAAGCTTACGAGCAATGGATGAAGACTGTACGAAGTAATTAGACAACAAAGGGGGAGTCAAACATGGCAATTCGCAGCTTATTTACTAAAAAGAAAGAGGATGGACAAGAAAAGGGATTTCCAGAAGGACTTATGACAAAATGTCCAGAATGCCGTCACATTCAATTAACGAAGGAATTAGAAAAAAATGATAAAGTATGTTCGAAATGTGACCATCATTTCAAAATGACAGCACAGGAGCGCGTTGCATGTTTTTTAGATGAAGGATCATTTGTTTCAATGGACGATCATTTACAAACAAGTAATCCGCTTAATTTCCCTGCTTATGTTGAAAAAATTTCAGCGGATCAACAAAAAACGGGATTAAATGAAGCTGTACTGACAGGAAGAGGCGCCCTTGATGGAGAAGAAATTGTAGTTGCAATTATGGATTCTCATTTCCGTATGGGTTCAATGGGCTCAGTTGTTGGAGAAAAAATTACACGTGCCATTGAAAAAGCTACTGAATTACGTGTACCGTTTATTATCTTTACTGCAAGTGGCGGAGCGCGCATGCAAGAAGGCGTACTATCATTAATGCAAATGGCAAAAACGAGTGTTGCATTAAAACGTCATAGTGATGAGGGTCTGTTGTTTATTTCAATACTCACGCATCCTACAACAGGTGGCGTTTCTGCGAGTTTTGCCTCTGTTGGAGATATTAATATTGCGGAGCCACAAGCATTAATTGGCTTTGCTGGTCGTCGTGTAATTGAAGAAACAGTAAGAGAAAAACTACCAAGTGATTTCCAAACGGCAGAATTTTTACTAGCGCATGGTCAGCTTGATGCCATTTTCCATCGAAAAGATTTACGAAACCAAGTAACGGTGCTTGTAAAAATGCATACGAAAGGCGGCGTGCAACATGTCTAAAAATTTAGCTTTTGAAGAACCAGTAGTACAATTACGTGAAAAAATTGATGAATTAAAAACGATTGCTTCCGAAGCAGATGTAGATATGACAGGCGAAATCGAAAAGCTTGAAACACGTCTAATACAGCTTGAACAATCTATTTATGCCAATATGAAGCCATGGGATCGCGTACAGGTTGCTAGACATCCAGAACGACCAACAACTTTACAATATATAGAGGCTATTTGTGAAAACTTTATTGAGTTACATGGTGATCGTACATTTGGTGATGATGCAGCTATTCTTGGAGGAATTGCTTTTTTTGAGGGACAGCCGATAACAATTATTGGACACCAACGCGGAAAATCTACAAAGGAAAACATCCGTCGAAATTTCGGTATGCCACACCCTGAAGGATATCGTAAGGCATTACGCTTAATGAAACAGGCTGAGAAGTTTAAGCGTCCAATTATTTGTTTTATTGATACGAAAGGTGCCTATCCGGGTAAAGCAGCTGAAGAACGCGGTCAAAGTGAAGCGATTGCTAGAAATCTCGTCGAAATGGCGGGCTTAACAGTGCCGGTTATTTCTATCGTTATTGGGGAAGGCGGAAGCGGCGGTGCACTTGCATTAGGTGTAGCAAATCGTGTCTTTATGTTAGAGAACTCAACTTATTCGGTTATCTCGCCAGAAGGGGCTGCGTCGATTTTATGGCGTGATGGTAGCCTAGCGAAGCAAGCAGCAGAAGCAATGCGTATAACAGCACCTGACTTAAAAGAGCTTGGTGTTATTGATGGAATTATCCCTGAAATTACAGGCGGAGCACATCGCAATGTAGCGAAACAAGCACTTAATATAAAAGAATGTATAAGTGATACACTTAAAGCATTGAATTCTTTAAATGGCCAACAATTAATTGAAGACCGTTATGAGAAATTTAAAAAGATTGGACAATATACAGAAGCTTAAATTACAATTTTAAGTTTTTGGATATGTAAATTTGCTCGAAAATAGTTAGAAATTATGATTCGTATTAATAAAAAAATTAGAGTGAATAACATGAAAAAATAAGGGAAATATATTGAATGGATGTTAAATTTCGGATATTTTTGAATAGAAAGAGTGTGTGAAAGCGCATTCTTTTTATTTTTTATGTAAAAGTTATGTTTTTCTAGCCTCAGAACCCTTACATAGTTTGTTTTTTCATGTTAATGTGAATAATAATAGTATCTGCAGGAGGTTCGACAATGAAAAAAATTGCCGTATTAACAAGTGGTGGAGATGCGCCAGGAATGAATGCAGCCATTCGTGCAGTCGTTCGTAAAGCAGCATATCATGGAATTGATGTTGTCGGAATTAAGCATGGCTATGATGGCTTAATAAATGGTAATATGGAAAATCTCGATTTAGGTTCAGTAGGTGGCATTATTCAACGTGGTGGTACACATTTAAATTCAGCAAGATGTCCTGAATTTAAAGAAGACGCTGTTCAGCAGCGGGGCATTGATAATATGCGTGAAGCTGGCATTGAAGGACTAGTCGTTATTGGTGGTGATGGTTCTTACCGTGGAGCTATGGATTTAGTGAAAAAAGGCTTTCCTGTTGTAGGCGTACCAGGAACAATTGATAACGACGTACCTGGAACCGAGTATACTATAGGATTCGATACTGCACTAAATACAGTCGTGGAATCGATTGATAAAATCCGCGATACAGCAACTTCCCATGAAAATTCCTTTATAGTTGAGGTAATGGGGCGAGATGCAGGGGACATTGCTTTATGGGCAGGTCTTGCAGCTGGTGCTGAAACAGTTTTAATTCCAGAAGAAGATTATAATTTGGATGACATTGTGGCACGCTTAGACCGTGGTGCAGCTCGCGGGAAAAAGCATAGCATTATTATCGTCGCTGAAGGTGTCATGTCTGGTAGCGAATTGGCGAAGCTTTTATTTGAAAAAACAGGAAAAGAAACGCGTGTTTCTGTTCTTGGACATATCCAACGTGGCGGTTCACCTACTGCGCGTGATCGTGTTTTAGCGAGTCAATTTGGTGCACATGCAGTTGAATTGCTGATGGAAGGAAAATCTGGCAGGGCGGTAGGTATCCGCAATCATCAAGTTATTGACTACGATATGCCTGAGGCTTTCGAAAAAAATCATGAGGCAGAAGTAAGTTTATATACTTTAATGAAAGAACTATCAATATAATTTGTCATAAAAACGGAGTGGGCAGAAAATGAGAAAAACAAAAATCGTATGTACAATTGGTCCAGCAAGTGAGTCACCAGAAGTTTTAGAGAAACTAATTGAAGCAGGTATGAATGTAGCCCGCTTAAACTTTTCGCATGGTTCTCATGAGGAGCACGAAGTACGTATTAATTTAATTCGCGAAGTAGCACAAAAACTTGGGAAACCAGTTGGAATTTTACTCGACACAAAAGGTCCAGAAATTCGTACGCATAATATGAAAAACGGAGAATTGCATTTAGCAGCAGGGCAAGTAATTGATATTTCAATGACTGAAGTTGAAGGAACTGAGTCAAGCTTCTCTGTAACGTATGATCGTTTAATCGAGGACGTTGAGCAAAACTCTATTATTTTATTAGATGATGGACTTATTCAATTACGTGTATTAGCAAAAGATATGGAAAAAGGACTTATTCATACGATTGTTGAAAATACAGGTATCTTAAAAAATAAAAAGGGTGTTAACGTGCCGGGCGTTTCTGTACAGCTTCCTGGAATTACAGAAAAAGATGCACAGGACATTCTATTCGGTATTAAACAAGGTGTTGATTTTATTGCAGCCTCGTTCGTTCGTCGAGCAAAGGATGTACTAGAAATTCGAGAATTACTTGAACAAAATGGTGGTAACCACATTCAAATTATCCCGAAAATCGAAAACCAAGAGGGTGTCGATAATATCGATGAAATCATCTTAGTTTCAGATGGATTAATGGTAGCGCGTGGTGACCTAGGTGTAGAAATTCCGGCAGAAGAAGTACCACTTGTACAAAAGAAATTAATTTTAAAATGTAATCAAGTAGGTAAACCAGTTATTACAGCTACACAAATGTTAGATTCGATGCAGCGTAATCCACGTCCAACTCGAGCAGAGGCTAGTGACGTAGCAAACGCAATTATCGATGGTACAGATGCAATTATGCTGTCTGGTGAAACGGCAGCAGGGCTTTATCCAGTAGAGTCCGTACAAACAATGAATAAAATCGCACAGCGTACAGAAAATTCATTAGACTATAAGGTAATCGTCTCTACTCGTAGTCGTGAAAAAGAGGCGAACATGACCGAGGCGATTTCTCAGGCAGTAGCATACACTTCGATTAACTTAGGTGTGAAGGCAGTATTAGCACCAACAGAAAGTGGTAACACAGCTAGAATGATTGCAAAATATCGTCCTGGTGTACCGATTGTCGCTGTAACAGGTTCTTCTAATACAGCTCACGCATTAACATTAGTTTGGGGTGTGAACCCAGTTGTATGTCAACGAGTTACGACAACAGATGAAATTTTAGAACTAGCTGTTGATGAAAGCTTGAAGCATGGTTTCGTAACGCACGGTGATGCAGTTGTCATTACGGCAGGTGTACCAGTTGGTGAAGCAGGTACTACTAACTTAATGAAGGTACACATCATCGGAGATTTATTAGCTCGTGGTCAAGGAATTGGTAAAGCTTCAGTAGTAGGTAAAACAGTTGTTGCAAAAAATGCTGCAGAGGCACTAGCATATGATACAGACGGATGCATTTTAGTAACGGTTGGCTCAGATCGTGATATGATGCCAGCACTTGAAAATTGTAGTGGTTTGATTACAGAGGAGGGCGGGCTAACAAGTCATGCAGCGGTTGTAGGACTAAGCCTTGGTATCCCTGTTATCGTCGGAGTAAAAGAAGCGACTACATTGATTCGCCATGGTCAAGAAATTACAATGGATGCTGAAACAGGCGTTATTTACAAAGGGCATGCAAGTGTTCTTTAACTTCTTTAGCAAATGTTATTATCTATAACAAAAAGCTCTAGTACAAATAATTGTACTAGAGCTTTTCTTATAAAGATGAAGTAAATAGCATTTTGCGGTTTATCACCGGAATCAAGAGATGACAATTTGTTAAAAAGTATGTCGTGTGTATAAGTTGATTGGAGTGGAGGCTGGGTGACTCCTTGGGGGGATTAGCGTCACAGATGAGACCATGGAGAGTGAAGCGGCTCATCGGACGCCCCCAGGAAAGCACCCAGCCGGAACGGAAATCAACCACACGTTATGGTGATGACCTAGTTTTAAAACAATATTTAACAAACGTAAAAATCGTTCCCTCATGAAATGAGAAATTACTATAAAAAGAATAACGTCGTTTTCTCTTTAATAGGGCCCATAATTTTTTAAATGAAACTTAATGGGCTATAATAACGTATAAAAGGTATAGCATTTTCAACTAGAAAGGAGAAAAATATGAGAAAAGTACTTCTTGGTTTCATTGTCTATGCATTAGCCGAGTTGGCGTTATTAATAGTAATTGGTCAAAATATTGGTGTTCTAAATACATTATTGCTTATAGTCGCTACGAGTATTATAGGTATTTATATAGTGAAAAATAAAGGTATGAATTCTGTACAAAAGGTAAAAAATACGATAGCACGCGGAGAAGCTCCGGGGCCAGCATTAGTTGATACAGTATTAAATTTCAGTGGTGGTGTACTTCTAGCATTACCAGGTTTTATAACAGATCTTGTTGGTTTATTATTACTCATGCCTTTTTCTCGTAAAATGTTCCAGCCAATCTTTTATTATTGGATGCGGAAAAGGATGAAAAAAGGTCAATTTATCATCGTTCAAAAATAGCATTATCCTTTAGTTTAACCGCCAAAAATAAAAATATAGGGCTCAGTAAAATGCCGTAAAAACCAAATAATAAAATAGAGGCAGCACTGATGAAAAAAGTATGGAATGTACGTAATTGTAATGTATTTGACCAAAGCATGGATTCAGCTAGCTGCCTTGTTAATTGAACGAAGAGATACAAAAGTAAAATAGCTGCACATAAAAAGGTATTGCCTTTTAAGTAAAAATAAACGCTCATGGGTACAAGGAATACGCCAATCCCAAAGAACGGAAGTACATCTGCAAATGCAACTATAAAAGCTTTAATGATGGCTTGTTCAAATTGGAGAATCATAAATCCCGCACAAAGAATGAGCAGTGTAATCGTGAATAGCTGAAACTCCACGTACAAAAAGTAATGAAATAGCTGCATTATTTTAGAAAAATGCTTCTGCCATTCATTGCGGAATTTTTTTGGCACATATTGAAAAAACCAATATCGGGATTTGCGCGTTTCCAATAGGGCGAAATAGTAAGCAATAAGGAATATAAATACTTCAATTACATGCTTCATGAATAGCTGGAAAATATTAGCTGTGTATAAAAAGATTGAATCGAAAATAGAAAGTGATTTTTCCTTTAAAACTTGGATGAACATTGATTCATATTCAGTAAAAAGCGGGAAATTTTGTAATGTATTTCTGATTTCAGGGAAGACAAGAATAATACTGTTTATCGATATGATAACGAGAAGAAAAACGCAAGCTAGTATAAGTGCTTCCACAATAATTGCTGCAAGCCAATAGGTAATTCTACAATAAGAATGAAGAAATTTTATAATAGGATAAGTGGAAAAAGACAAAAAAATCGCAAGAGATACAGGTAATACGAACCACAATATTACCAAATAGAATATGAAAAACAAAATACTTGTAGTCTTTTCGTATGAAAAATATTTAATATTCCTCATTTTTACAAATTCACCCCGTTTCAAATGATAATTTAAAATTGAAATGCACAAAAGAATCTCTTTTAAAACTTATTTATAATCGCTCGTGCACCTTTTTCTTTATTCGGAGGTTTTTCATTCACAAAGCTGTCAAAAATGATTATAATAGCAATGTAAGCGATTAACTTAATGGTTCATATGAGCAAAAAACGTAAATGCGAGCTAATAACTGCATTTACCACTAAAAAATATATTATGAGGGAGCGATAATTTATGTCAGCAACTAAAGGTTTAGAAGGTATCGTAGCAGCGGAATCTAAAATCAGTTCAATTATCGATGACACACTTACATATGTTGGTTACAACATTGATGATTTAGCAGAGAATGCGTCATTCGAAGAGGTAATTTATTTATTATGGCATACTCGTTTACCAAAAGCGGACGAGCTAGCTGAATTAAAACAACAATTGGCAGACAACATGTCTATTCCACAAGCAATTGTAGAGCAATTCAAAACATACCCACTTTCAACTGTACATCCAATGGCTGCACTACGTACTGCAGTATCTTTACTTGGTGTATTCGATGAAGAAGCGGATGTTATGGATACAGAAGCTAACTACCGTAAAGCAATCCGTTTACAAGCTAAAATTGCTACAGTAGTTACTGCATTTGCGCGTATTCGTAAAGGTTTAGAGCCAGTTGCGCCAAAACCAGAATTAGGATATGCAGCAAACTTCTTATACATGCTTAAAGGTGAAGAGCCAGCAGCAATCGAAGTGGAAGCATTCGACAAAGCATTAGTATTACATGCTGATCACGAATTAAATGCATCTACATTCACAGCACGTGTATGTGTAGCTACATTGTCAGATGTTTATTCTGGTGTAACTGCAGCTATCGGTGCATTAAAAGGACCACTTCATGGTGGTGCAAATGAGCAAGTTATGAAAATGTTAACTGAAATCGGCTCACTAGAAAACGTTGAATCTTATATTCAAAATAAATTAGATAACAAAGAAAAAATCATGGGCTTCGGTCACCGTGTATACCGCAAAGGCGACCCACGTGCACCACACTTACGTGTAATGTCACAAAAATTAACTGAGCTAACTGGTAAACCAGAGCTTTATGAAATGTCAGTTAAAATCCATGACATGATCGTAGAACAAAAGAAATTACCTGCAAACGTAGACTTCTTCTCTGCGTCAGTGTATGATTCTTTAGGTATTGATCATGACCTATTCACACCAATTTTCGCAGTGTCACGTACTTCTGGTTGGGTAGCTCATATTTTAGAGCAATATGCTAACAACCGTCTAATCCGTCCACGTGCAGAGTATGTTGGACCAGGCATGCAAAAATATGTTCCAGTCAGCGAGCGCTAATTCGGAAAATATGCTAGAATATTTGGGACTGTGTTACTGAAAACACAGTCCTATGATTATGAATTTAGGAGGCAACATCAATGTCAAACAAAATTGTAGTTGAAAATGGCGTACTTAATGTACCAAACAATCCAGTGATTCCTTTCATCGAAGGTGACGGAATTGGTCCAGATATTTGGGCTGCAGCATCACGCGTAATCGACGCAGCTGTAGAAAAAGCTTACAACGGTGAAAAGAAAATCGAATGGTTAGAAGTTTTAGCTGGTGAAAAAGCATTCAACCAAACTGGTGAATGGTTACCACAAGAAACTTTAGACAAAATTAACGAATACCTAATCGCAATCAAAGGTCCTCTTACTACTCCAATCGGTGGTGGTATCCGCTCTCTAAACGTAGCATTACGTCAACAGCTTGACCTATATGTATGCTTACGTCCAGTACGTCACTTTGATGGAGTACCTTCTCCAGTTAAACGTCCAGAAGATGTTGAAATGGTTATCTTCCGCGAAAACACAGAAGACATCTACGCTGGTATTGAATTCGAATCTGGTTCTGAACAAGCACAAAAAATCATCAACTTCCTACAAACTGAATTTGGTGTTAACAAAATCCGCTTCCCAGAAACTTCTGGTATCGGTGTAAAACCTGTATCTAAAGAAGGTACTGAGCGTTTAGTACGTTCAGCTATCGAGTATGCTATTAATCATAAACGCCCATCTGTTACTTTAGTACACAAAGGTAACATCATGAAATTCACTGAAGGTGGATTCAAAAAATGGGGTTATGAATTAGCTGAAAAAGAATTTGCTGACCAAACATTCACTTGGAACCAATATGATGCTATTAAAGCTGAACAAGGTGAAGAAGCAGCAAACAAAGCACAAGCTGACGCTTTAGCAGCTGGTAAAATCTTAGTTAAAGATTCTATCGCTGATATCTTCTTACAACAAATCTTAACTCGTCCAAATGAGTTCGACGTAGTTGCTACAATGAACTTAAACGGTGACTATATCTCTGACGCATTAGCTGCTCAAGTTGGTGGTATCGGTATCGCTCCAGGCGCAAACATTAACTATGTAACTGGACACGCGATCTTCGAAGCTACTCACGGTACAGCTCCAAAATATGCTGGTCAAGATAAAGTAAACCCATCTTCAGTATTACTTTCAGGCGTATTAATGCTTGAGCACTTAGGATGGCAAGAAGCAGCTGACATGGTTACTAAATCTGTAGAGAAAACAATTTCTTCTAAAGTTGTAACTTACGACTTCGCTCGTTTAATGGACGGCGCTACAGAAGTAAAATGTTCAGAATTCGCTAATGAATTAATCAAAAACCTATAATTTCCTATTTTAAATAGAAATTATAGTTAAAGCGGAAGTATGTTCTGCCGATATAATTAGGGTGAAATGTAAATTTCTATTGACCTTAGCTTAATAAAATATTTACGATGAACTTGTTTAATCGAGGGAGGAGAATTTATTCTCCTCCCTTTTTTAAATTCTTTCAGCGGGTGTTTAAACACCCGCTGAAAGAAGCCTCCGGCGGATGTCACGGAATCGGAAAGGAGTTCACATAGGATGTTAGCCTAAAAGCATCGCATCCATGCGATAACGGCTAACTGACCTGCATCACGCAGGCCTAAAGCCGATTCCTGACACAATTATGCCGAGGCATAATTGATTATATAACCTAATTTTAAAGGAGCGTATTCGAATGTCTCTGAAACGAAAAAAAATCTCAGTAATCGGTAGCGGTTTTACTGGCGCTACTGCAGCATTTTTAGCAGCTCAAAAAGAACTTGGTGATGTAGTGTTAGTGGATATTCCTCAAGCTGAAAACCCAACAAAAGGTAAAGCTTTAGATATGTGGGAAGCTGCACCAGTGCAAGGCTATGATTCTTATGTTAAAGGTACTTCTAATTATGCAGATACTGCAGACTCTGATGTAGTAATCATCACTGCTGGCGTTGCACGTAAACCAGGTATGAGCCGTGACGATCTTGTTCAAATTAACCAAGATGTAATGAAAGCTGTTTCTAAGGAAATTGCTAAGTACTCACCAAATGCAACAATCCTCGTTCTTACAAACCCAGTTGATGCAATGACTTACACAGTATTCAAAGAAACTGGTTTCCCTAAAAATCGTGTAATAGGTCAATCAGGTGTACTTGATACAGCTCGTTTCTGTGCGTTTGTAGCTGAAGAACTGAATATCTCAGTAAAAGACATCACAGGTTTTGTGTTAGGTGGTCATGGCGATACAATGGTGCCACTTACTCGCTACTCATTCGCTGGTGGTATTCCATTAGAATCATTAATTCCAGCAGATCGTCTTGAAGAGATTGTAGACCGTACACGTAAAGGTGGTGCAGAAATCGTTAACCTCCTTGGTAATGGTTCTGCATATTATGCTCCTTCGGCTGCGCTTATTGAAATGGCGGAAGCGATCATTAAAGACCAAAAACGTATACTTCCATCTATTGCATACTTAGAAGGCGAATATGGCTACAATGATTTATATCTAGGTGTTCCGACATTATTAGGTGCAAATGGTATAGAAAAAATCTTTGAACTTGATTTAACAGACAAAGAAAAAGCGGCTTTAGATAAATCGGCAGAGGCTGTCCGCGACGTTATGAAAGTTTTAACTTAATAAAAGTTTATGAAATCGAGTGGGATTCATTCCTACTCGATTTTATGTTGTTGAAAAAACGATTAATGTCAATGAAATTAAAGTGTTATATTAATTAAAGTATGACTCTTTGGCAAAGTGAGTGGTTGATTTCCGTTCCGACTGTGCGCTTTCCTAGGGGCGTCCGATGAGCCGCTTCGCTTCGCTGCAGGGTCTCATCTTAGACGCTAATCCCCAAGGAGTCGCCCAGTCTCCACTCCAATCAACCACTTCATATAGCGTGTAACTTCGGGCATGTTACTTTAATGTATAGTAATAAAGCAAAACTTCAGCAACAAATGTTCTCTGTACGAAAGCGAAGCGTCAGCGGCATCAGATTTACAAACTTATCACTGTTAGAAGTCTTTCCGTTCGATTATGGTGAGTAGCTTGGAACGGAAATCACCCCTACGTTATGATACTAAACTTTAATCTATTTCGCCTTGAAATAATGGTAGCTGTCGCACAGACGAACTCATTTTGCTGAATAAAGATAAAATGGTTATTTTGCTTTTCGTTGTACTTTTGGAATAAAATTGATACTATGAAGGTATATGATAGAAAAGGGGTTGGCGTATTTTTGCTTCAAAAAAACAGTAAGCTTGGTCTCACTATTGATGAAATTACAGTTGGCGAGAAGATTCATATTACCGAGAAGATAGAAGATAAGGATTTACTGCTTTATTTAGGACTTACGAATGATAATAATCCGCTTTATATTCAACATGATTATGCAGCGATGACTCCTTTTCAAAAGCCAATCGTACCAACAATTATGTTAAATGGCATTATTACTTCAGCAGTATCAAAGTATATTCCTGGACCAGGTGCACGAATTATTGAGCAACATATAAAATATTTAGAGCCGCTCTATCATTATGAATTATTTGATACTCTTTTAGAGGTGACGGAAGTAAATAAATTACAAAATACAATTACTGTATCGGTACACTCTTATAATGAGCAGAAGCAGCTTATGATTGAGGGTACTTTGCTGGTGACACCACCACTTGCTTTATAGACGTCTTGAGATTTGAAATGGGGGTTTCAAATCACTAACGGAGGCTTTATACATGACAAAAACGATTTTAGTTGTAGAAGATGAATTTTCGATTGCGACATTATTGAAATATAATTTAGAACAGGCTGGATATGTAGTAGAAACAGCTGCAGACGGTCAAGAGGGTCTAGGTAAGGCCATCGACTTACAACCCGATTTAATTTTATTAGATTTGATGCTTCCAAGGCTTGATGGTATGGAGGTTTGTAAACAGATCCGTCAACAACGTATGAACACACCTATTATTATGCTAACAGCAAAGGATGATGAGTTCGATAAAGTACTTGGTCTAGAGCTAGGAGCAGATGATTATATGACGAAGCCCTTTAGTCCGCGCGAAGTGTTAGCACGGGTAAAGGCAGTTTTAAGACGTTTTACACAAAATGTAGTGCCTGAAGAGAAGAGTGGGCCACAAGAGAAAATGTTTGAATTTGGACAATTGCGTGTCTTTCCAGAGCGTTTTGAAGTATTTTTACAGGATGAGGCACTGGAATTTACACCAAAGGAATTTGAGCTACTCATTTATTTACTTGAAAATAAAAACCGTGTTTTAACACGTGATCAGCTCTTAAGTGCTGTATGGAAGTATGACTTTGCTGGTGATACTCGAATTGTAGATGTGCACATTAGCCACCTTCGCGATAAAATCGAAGAAAATAGCCGTAAGCCGATGTTCATCAAAACAATTCGTGGCCTTGGCTATAAATTCGAGGAGCCGAAGACGACATGAAATCAATGAGCAACCGCTTATTCTTGACATTCATGCTATTGCTTGGATCGATATTAGCTGTCCTAATGATTGTTATAGGTCAGCTTTTTCCTGTTTATATAGAACAGTACAATGAGCAAGCTAGTTTACAGGTGCAAGAATCCATTAACCAAGTATTAGATGAACGAAAGATTGAACTAACAAAAGAAGATAGAGAGGCACTGTATACTGCTCAAAACATTGAGGCAACAGATTCTATAATATCGAATGTTCATGCGCGACTATATGTTGTGCTAGCGATTCTTTTTTTAATAGCGCTAATTTTAATGGCTATTGTAAGTCGCTATATGATTCGAAATTTCACTGCTCCTATTGATAACGTGACAGATACAGCACTGGAACTGGCGAAGGGAAATTACCGTGCTCGTGCCCATGAAAATGAGCATGAACGCATGATGCCACTTAGTCACTCCATCAATATTTTAGCGCGTAACTTACAGGATATTACGGCGATTCGCGAGGTAGAAGAGGAAAGGCTTAAAACGTTAATTGAAAATATGGGAAGCTCCCTCATGATGATTGGACGTGAGGGGAATATATCTATCGTGAACCGTGTATTTTTAGAGCGTTTCGGTATGCAAATTAACGATGTACAAGGAAAAGTTTTTCGTACAATTGGCTTACCTAAAACTCTGGAGCAATTTATCGACCATGTGTTTCTAACGGAAATGCCTTATCGACAACAAATTAAAATGGAGGTCCAACAGGAGCTATACAATAAGGAAGTCTATGGAGCACCTGTTATAGGGGATCATGGTAGATGGCTTGGTGTTGTTATCGTTATGCATGATATTACAGAGCTTGTTCGTTTAGAGCAGATTCGTAAGGATTTTGTAGCAAATGTATCCCATGAATTGCGTACACCCATTACATCTATTAAAGGCTTTTCTGAAACTTTACTGGATGGAGCATATAAGGATGAAAAAATGCTGCTATCTTTTTTAGAGATCATTTATAAGGAAAGTAACCGTCTGCAAATGCTTATCCAGGATTTACTAGAATTATCGAAAATTGAACAGCATGGTTTTACCGTTAATATTATGCCGATGGGCTTGCAAGATGTACTTATACGTGGGGCAGAGCTGACAGGACCTCGTCTGGATGAGAAAAATATGAGCTTTCGTGTTGATATAGAACGTGATGTTCAAGTTATGGGTGATGCGAATCGTATCATTCAAATTGTCACTAATTTAATTACTAATGCTATTACGTACTCTCCGGAAAATACAATCATTACGATTCGATTAAAGGAAAATGAAACGTACGGTATTCTTGAAATAGAAGACCAAGGTATAGGTATTGAAAAGCATGAAATTGCCCGTGTCTTTGAACGGTTTTACCGTGTGGATCGTGCACGAAGTCGGAATTCTGGGGGTACAGGTTTAGGGCTTGCTATTGTGAAGCACTTAGTAGAGGCGCATCATGGCCGCATTCAGGTAGAAAGTGAAGTTGGAATTGGGACAAAAATGATTGTCATGATTCCGAAAAAATTAACAAATTCTTTACATTAGCACAATTTTAGATTCACAATAGGGCCTTATACTTGTTAGTAGAAACCCCTATATAATTGTAAAGACTTTTTAATAGCCAAAAAAATCTTTATATATGAAGATTTTCTGATTGTGTTGCTTAGTTATCGCCGATAGGAAGAATCTATTGCCAAATTTTTTGGTGATAGGTTCTTTTTCTGTTTTACACGTAACGCAAATAGGTGTAAAGTATAGTAGCATAATATTCAACTAACTTATTAGTTGAGCCAATCGGGCTTACGGTCTGCACTTATCTAGAAGTGCTCTATATTCTGACCGTTTAAGCGGGATAAAAAATTGAGAGAAGGATGACCATGAAAATCGTCAAAAGTATCGTGCAAATCGGCTATCTATATGTAATTTTATTTGTTGGGAATAGTATTGCACGTCTACTTCACTTGCCGATTCCAGGGAGCATAATTGGACTAGTCTTATTGTTTTTACTTTTGCAGTTTCATATTATTAAGCTTGAATGGATTGAGCTAGGTGCAGGTTTATTACTTAGTGAATTATTACTATTTTTCATTCCATCTGCTATCGGAGTAATCGATTATACTGCATTATTCGGTGTGCAAGGTGTGAAAGCTGTGCTTGTTATTGTATTGAGTGCCATAGTTGTAATGTTTGCAACAGGTTTCACAGCACAATTGCTAGGGCAACGAAAGAAAGGTGATACTGCATGAGCTTTTTAATAGCTATACTAAGTTTACTAGGTACTATTGCAGTTTTTTATACTAGTAAAATGTTTTATAAAAAGTATCAGAAGGAATGGTTAACACCTATACTAATCACACCATTAGTGGCAATTATCATCCTGCTGCTAACGGGTACATCCTATAAATCTTATACTGCAGGAGCCGGTATTTTATCAAATTTACTAGGCCCAGCAACAGTTGCATTCGCGGTACCAATTTATAAAAATTTTAACCTATTAAAGAAACATGCTTTTGAAATTTTTCTAAGTATTGCAGTTGGCTCAGCTGTTGCGATTACATCATCATTTACCTTTGCTGTATTAGTTGGACTAAATAATGAGCTTGTGCATAGCATAGTTCCACGCTCAGTTACTACACCAATAGCGATGGACATTTCCAATATGATTGGTGGCTCTCCTACGCTTACTGCAGTTTTCGTTATGGTAACTGGTATTTTAGGGAGTATAATAGCACCGTTAGTTATTAAAGCATGTCGTTTCCATCGACCATCCTCTAGAGGTCTACTGTTAGGAATGGGAGCACATGGTACGGGTACATCTAAAGCATTTGAATTTGGTGAGCTAGAAGGTACGTTTGCAAGTCTTGCTATGATTGTAGCTGCATTAATTAGCATTGTATTATCAACAACATTTTTCCCAGCATTTGAACATCTAGTTGTCAATATCCTGTTGCCTTAAATGGTAGCAGGATTTTTTTGTTCTATTTTATTTGGTGAGCTTCACAATCCTCCTTATGTCAAACTGCCTAAAATAAAAATGGGTTTATTAAAATATTTTGAAACTTTTTAAGAAGTGCCACGTATACATTAGTACTAAGCTTAAGGGAGGATTAGACATGAGTGTGAAAAGGTCACTAATGATGGTGGGACTTGGCATTTTCGGCATTGTTGCACTTATTGCGGTATTTACATCATGGTACACGGTAGATGAATCAGAACAAGCCGTTGTCATAACGTTCGGTCGTGCCGATAATACAGTAACAGAACCAGGTTTACATTTTAAATTACCTTGGCCTGTACAATCGGTTGAGGTTTTATCGAAGGAAACATTTAGTTTACAGTTTGGCTATAAGCAAAATAAAGATGGGGAATTGGAAGCTTATGATGCTGAAACGAAAATGATTACAGGGGATGAGCATATTGTTTTAACAGACCTTGTAGTTCAATGGAAGATTACCGAACCGAAAAAGTATTTATTCAGCTCACAAGATCCAGAAAAAATATTACATAGCGCTACGTCGAGTGCGATCCGATCAATTATTGGTAGCTCAAAAATCGACGCTGCGTTAACAGAGGGAAAAGCGGACATAGAAGCAAAATCACGAGATTTACTCGTTTCTCTTATTGAAAAATACGATATTGGTATTAGTGTTTTAGGGGTAAAACTAAAAGATGTTGAGTTACCGAATGCAGATGTGCGAGCAGCGTTTACAGCTGTTACAGACGCACGTGAAATGAAAAACACAAAAATTAATCAAGCAGAAAAATATAAGAATCAGCGTACTAATGAAGCTGAAGGTGAAAAAGATGCTATTATCTCGAAGGCTCAAGGTGAAAAAACAGCCCGTATTGAGCAGGCCCAAGGGGATGTAGCTGTCTTTAATAAAATGTATGAACAATATAAGGGTAATAAACAAATTACACGTGAGCGTTTAATTTTAGAAACGCTTGAAAATGTTTTACCTAAAGCACAAATTTATATTATGAATGATGATGGCAATACAATGAAATACTTGCCTCTTCAAGCATTGCAACCTGCGAAACAGGAGACACCTACTGCGCAGGAAACACCAAAAGAGGAGAAAAAAGAAGGGGGCGGTAACTAATGGACCAAAAAAATAAGGATCTTGAAAAATTCCTCAATTTTTTATCAGGTAAATCCAAAAATACTGCTCCAAAAGAAGAGGATACAGTGGATAATGTGGTCAAAATGTCGAAAAAAAGCCCGATGAATCCTAAAAAATATATTTCTCTTGCCGTAACATTAACAGCCGTTTTTGCTCTTGCCATAATATTATTTACTAATGTTTATATAGTTAAAGAATCCGAATACGCAGTTGTTAGACAGTTTGGAGAAGTAGTGAAATTTCAAAGTGAGCCTGGCTTGAAAATAAAGGTTCCATTTATTCAAAGTGTAACGAAGCTACCAAAAAACCAAATGACGTATGAAGTTTCTGAAGAAGAAATTAATACAAAGGATAAAAAACGAATTATTATTGATAATTATGCAGTTTGGCATATAACAGATCCAAAGCAATTAATTTCAAATGCAGGAACAATAGAAAAAGTTGAATCACGTATGGAAGAGTTTATTTATTCAGTTATTCGTTCAGAGCTTGGTCGAATAGAATATAAGGCGATTATTAATGATGAAGATTCTTCACGTGGAGGTATCAACGATCAAGTAACTGCACGTGTCAATGAGTTACTTTCAAATGATAAGTATGGAATAGAAGTAATAGATGTTCGTATTCGTCGTATTGATCTGCCATCTGTAAATGAGCAATCCGTGTTTACAAATATGATTTCGGACCGTGAATCAATGTCGCAAAAATATTTATCAGAAGGTGATGCTGAGAAACGCCGTATTGAAGCTCAAACAGATAAGGAAGTTCAAGAAATGCTCGCAACAGCGAAAAAGGATGCAGCAATGATTCAAGCGGAAGGTGAAGCAGAAGCGGCTAAGATTTACAATAAATCGTTCTCTCAAGACCCTGAATTCTATTCATTGTACCGTACATTAGAATCATATAAGAAAACTGTAGGTGAAGATACGGTCATTATTTTGCCATCCACTTCACCCTATGCAAAAATATTATCTGGCTATATAAAGTGAAACTTTAATCAGTGGGGGTTCTCTAACCCCACTGATTATTAGTCTTCACCAATCGGGCTTTTACGGGTAGTTAATCTCCCGCTTAACTTCTTTGCTTTCGTGAATTTTGAGGTGGGAGTCTTGTACCTGACGCTTCGCTTTTGATATAGATAAATTACTGCCCGTTAATGCGGGATAAAATAATACGATTATTCTTGCAGGGATAAGCATATGAAGTCGTCTCAAACTTTTTGAGACGGCCTTTTACATTTTAGTAAGTTTTTTGTATAGCGTTGGAAGGACTTTAATGGGTGGCGATAGTTATATATGCGTTCCGATTGGGCGACTCCTTGGGGATTAGCAACAGAGGAACGAAGGCTAAAAACATCACATCCTGTGATAACGGCTTCGTGACCAACATCGTGTTGGCCCGAGATCCTGCAGCGAAGCGGCTCATCGGACGCCTACAGGAAAGCGCCCAACGGAAATCAACTCCACGTTATGGTGAGGAGCCTTCGAAGTTTGATTAGGTGTTTTTAATCACTCACTCAATAAAAATCTATCGTATGTCGATGGTTTGTTATGAAAATGATAGAAATCTGTAATTTTATGTTCCGTTTATGACTATTATCTGATAGAATGATATTGTTCGAGAAATAAAAAATGGGGGTAATAGTTGTGAAGTTGCAAATTAGTAAGTGGCTCCAAAATTTAGGGATAGCCTGTAGTATTGCATCGTTATTTACACTTTTCTTCCGTCTATCAGATTTTGCATGGATCACAAAAAGTGTTTATCATATACCAGTATTTTTTGTCATTTTGTTTTTATTAGGTTTAGTCATTGCTGCGGATGTACGCAAAATATTTAAAAGAATATTTTTATACGAGAAACGCAAGGTTAAACGTCCTATATGGCAGGTAGGGATTGGCTTTATTTTCTTCTTAGCGCAAATCGGCACTGTAATGGTGTTTAATACAGAGCTTACACATCCACAGCTTGGTGGTATGCCATTATTTTTAGTATTTGCCTTTATGAACGCCTTTATTTTGACAGTCATATATGAAGAGATTTTTTATCGTAAAGAAAAAACGAATAAAGCCAGTGAATAACATAGATGAAGTCAATTACAATGAGTGATTGGCTTTTTTTTGTGCAGTCAATCCTAAGCTATTGATGTAGAAAATTTGGCGATTTTCAACGTTATGATTGGTAAAATACCCGTTTTCTCGATAAAGTAAAAGGAAGAGGCATTTTCAAACATACGTTTTCGTTTTACAATTAAGAAGACGACAACGCAGGAGGATAAAATCATGACAAAGGAAAAATTGCTATTATTGGACGGCAATAGTTTAGCATATCGCGCGTTTTTTGCGTTGCCATTATTGACGAATGATAGTGGGATTCATACGAATGCAGTATACGGCTTTACAACAATGCTACAAAGAATATTAGAGGAAGAGCAACCAACGAAAATTTTGGTTGCCTTTGATGCGGGGAAGACAACCTTCCGTCATGAGACATTTACGGAATATAAAGGTGGTCGACAAAAGACTCCACCAGAATTATCGGAGCAGTTTCCTTATATACGGAAGCTTATTGATGCTTATGGTATTAAGCGATATGAGCTTGAATTGTACGAAGCGGACGATATTATAGGGACACTCGCCAAAGAAGCTTCATCACAAGATATGGACGTCATTGTCGTATCAGGAGATCGAGACTTAACACAGCTTACGACTGAGCAAGTAACAGTATATATTACTAAAAAAGGCATTACTGAAATTGAAAAAAATACACCAGCCTTTATTGCAGAAAAATACGGCTTAACGCCCGGGCAAATAATTGATATGAAAGGTTTAATGGGAGATTCTTCAGATAATATCCCTGGTGTACCAGGTGTCGGTGAAAAAACAGCAGTTAAATTGCTAAAAGAGCATGGTTCAGTAGAGTCGCTTTATGCGGCAATGGATACGGTGAAGGCTTCTAAAATGAAAGAAAAATTAGTTGCCAACGAAGAACAGGCGCTAATGAGTAAAAAGCTGGCTACCATTTTTACAGAGGCACCGATTGAAATAACGCTTTCGGATCTTATCTATAATGGTCCGAATGAAGAAGAATTAATTAGCGTGTGGCGAGAGCTTGGCTTTAAATCATTGCTAGAGAAAAGTGATTTTACTGTCCAAGAAGAGGAACAAGCTCCTTTTGACTATGACATTGTGCAAGAAGTAAAACAAGAGCATTTAAAAGATGTAATGGCAGTGCATTTGGAGCTAGAGGACGAGCATTATCATACATGCCAGCAACTAGGCATTGCACTCACAGATGGAGCGAAAACAATGTATGTGCCGTTTGATATTGCGGCTCAATCAGATGTCCTTCGTCTTTGGTTAGAAGATGCTACTAAAATAAAGTATATGTCTGATTCAAAAGCATCTCAGGCTGCGTTAAGACGTGCGGGAATTCATTTAGCTGGTGTGGAATTTGACTTATTACTTGCTTCTTATATTAATAATCCTGCGCTAAGTGGAGATGATGTGGCAACACTTGCGAAAGAACTAGGCTATCGTAATGTGCAGGCAAATGAGACTGTTTATGGTAAAGGGGCGAAACGAGCTATACCTGCCATTGATGCACTTGCTGAGCATGCCAGTCGCAAAGCCTTTGCTGTATGGTCTTTACAGCCTAAGCTTGAAGAATTGCTAAAGGAAAACGAACAGTTTGAACTCTATAAAAATTTAGAGCTACCGCTTGCTTCTATTTTAGGGGAAATGGAAAGTGAAGGAATCACGGTCAATCGTGCCACATTAGAGAAAATGGGGCAGGAACTAAATGACAAACTAATTGTAATTGAACAGGAGATTTATACGGAGGCAGGAGAAGCCTTCAATATTAATTCACCAAAGCAATTAGGGGTCATCCTCTTTGATAAACTTGGTCTGCCTGTTATTAAAAAGACAAAGACAGGCTATTCCACTGCAGCAGATGTTTTGGAAAAATTAAAACCAGAGCATGCCGTTATTGAGCATATTCTTTTATATCGTCAGCTTGGGAAATTACAGTCAACTTATATCGAAGGCCTGCTAAAGGAAATCCATGAAGAGGATGGAAAGGTGCATACTCGATTCCAACAAGCATTAACAGCTACAGGGCGTTTAAGCTCAACGGATCCGAATTTGCAAAACATCCCGATTCGTTTAGAAGAAGGGCGAAAAATTCGTCAAGCATTTGTGCCATCGAACGAAGATTGGATATTATTTTCTGCCGATTATTCGCAAATCGAATTGCGTGTATTGGCCCATATGTCAAAGGATGAAAACTTAGTTGACGCTTTCCGTGAAGGTATGGATGTTCATACACGTACTGCTATGGATGTATTCCATGTCTCAGAAGATGAGGTCGACAGTAATATGCGCCGTGCTGCAAAAGCAGTAAACTTTGGTATTGTTTATGGTATTAGTGATTACGGCTTATCGCAAAACTTGGATATTACCCGTAAGGAAGCTGCTACATTTATCGAGAAATATTTTGCGAGTTTCCCAGGTGTAAAACAATATATGGATGATATCGTCCAAGATGCGAAGTTTAATGGTTATGTGACAACACTTTTAAATAGACGTCGATATTTACCGGATATTACGAGCTCGAATTTCAATATACGAAGCTTTGCAGAGCGTACTGCGATGAATACACCAATTCAGGGAAGTGCAGCTGATATTATTAAAAAAGCAATGATTGATATGGATGCTCGCTTGAAAAAAGAAAATATGCAGGCAAAACTTTTATTACAAGTGCATGATGAATTAATTTTTGAAGCACCTAAAGAGGAGATTGCATTGCTTGAAAAAATAGTACCAGAGGTTATGGAGAATGCAATCGCACTTTCAGTACCATTAAAAGTAGATTTTAATTACGGTGCGACTTGGTACGAAGCAAAATAAGGAGGGGTTAAAATGCCTGAATTACCAGAGGTTGAAGGTGTCGTCCAGGCATTAAAACCTAAAATTGAAGGGCGTACAATTCAACAGGTTCAACTATCTGAAATTATTCGTTTTTCCTTTGGGGAGGGAAAACAATGTATCGTGAAGCAAGCTGAGCCTGATGCATTTGAAATATCCTTGTCTCAAATGATGATTACAAAAGTCGAACGACGTGCGAAATACATCTTTTTTCATTTGCTGAAAGCGGATGTCCCATATGTGCTTGTTAGTCATTTAGGGATGACAGGTGCATGGTTTGTAGTGAATTCGCCTGAGGAAATCCATGAGGCGAAATTTAAAAAGCATATTCATGCTACATTTCAAATGGCAGATGGTGGCTATTTAATTTATTCGGATATACGCCGCTTTGGTGAACTACGTTTTTTAACAAAAATTGAAGATCATGCACCATTAACAAAAATGGCGCCAGAGCCATTCGATGAAATAGCATGTGATTATTTTATTGCGAAATCAAAGTTACCGAAATATGAGAAAAAGGCCGTTAAGGATGTCATTATGGATGGGCAGGTTATTTCGGGCTGTGGCAATATTTATGCTACCGAAGCATTATTTGCTCAAAAAATTCATCCGGCCCGCACAATGAACCGCATCAGTGAAAAGAGTAAGTGTGCATTATTCGAGGCAATTGTCGCCATTTTACGCCAAAGCATTGAAGCGGGGGGGTCAACAATTTCAGATTATCGTAATATTAATGGTGAGGCTGGAAGTATGCAGAAACGACTGCAAATGTATGGAAAGAAGATGTGTCCAACGTGTGGTACTGCAACGAGCCAAATGACGATAGGTGGGCGCACATCAGTCTTTTGCCCAAATTGTCAACATTAAAGGGGATTTAACTATGATTATCGGACTAACGGGAAGTATTGCAAGCGGAAAAAGTACAGTAGCAAAAATGATGACAGCACTTGGTTTACCTATTGTCGATGCAGATATTGTTGCACGTGATGTTGTAGAACCAGGAACGGAAACTTTAAGGTTAATAGCTGAAAATTTTGGAC
Source organism: Lysinibacillus sp. NPDC096382 (assembly GCF_044762845.1). NCBI lineage: Bacteria > Bacillati > Bacillota > Bacilli > Caryophanales > Bacillaceae > Lysinibacillus > Lysinibacillus sp. NPDC096382. The sequence continues at coordinate 143,841 of NZ_JBIWFC010000004.1, read as the reverse complement.
AACATATATTGCTAGAAGACGGTAGTTTAAATCGCACCAAGCTTGGCGATATTATTTTTCACGAGCCTGCTAAACGTAAAATGTTAAATGATATTATGCATCCTGCTATTCGTCAGGAAATGTTACGCCAGCGTGATGCTTATTTAGAGGCTGGAGAAAAGCATGTTGTGATGGATATTCCGCTTTTATTTGAAAGTAAGCTGGAGCATTTTGTCGAGCGTATTATTGTGGTATCGGTTAGTGAAGAGGTGCAGCTCCGTCGATTAATGGAACGTAACAACTTATCGAAGGAAGATGCACTAGCTCGAATGCATTCTCAGTTACCTTTGTCAGTCAAAGAAAAAGGCGCCCATGCTGTTATTTATAATAATGAAAATCTAGAACAAACAGAGCACCAATTAAAAAAAATCCTGACTTATTGGGATGTAATTTTAACTAAGAATCTGTAAAATCATTCGATGCGTAGCAATGACATATTGCTACGCATTTCATATTTTTGAAAAACTATTGTGTTGCAAGGAAATCTCTTAATGGTGTGGCTCATTAAAGAGTGATTTCCGTACTCGCTTTCCTGTGGGCGAGCGCCGAGCCGCTTCCTCCGCTACGCCCCCAGGAAGCTTTGCTCTGTGCGAAAGCGAAGCGTCAGCTACAAAGCGCCCAGCCGGAACGGAAATCACCCCCTCGTTTTGCCGAAGAGCCATACTTTATTTAATGTGACACCTTAATTTCATTGACACAATAGTTAACAACATGGATGCGTAGCAAAAACACTTTGCTATGCATTTTTTTGTGAGTTTATACCATAATAAGGACTAATTTAGGCGATTTTATTTTTCAGAAAATAAGAACTTTAATATTATGAATATATAATGTTCATCTTTTTTGAAATTGTGTTATACTATTCGCATAAAGTATATAATTAATCTGAGTATGACTCACAGGAGGATTTTATAAATGACAGTATCAGTTGCTATTAATGGTTTCGGACGTATCGGACGTATGGTTTTCCGCCAAGCGATCGTGCAAGAAAGTTTAAATATCGTTGCGATTAACGCTAGCTATCCAGCTGAAACTTTAGCACATTTGATTAAGTATGACACAAATCATGGAACATTCGAAGGTTCAGTTGAGCCAGCAGGCGATGCTTTAATTGTAAACGGTAAACGTGTTCAAATTATTAGCGAACGTGACCCATTAAAATTACCATGGGCAACAATGGGTGTAGATATCGTTATTGAAGCAACTGGTAAATTTAATGATCGTGAAAAAGCAGCAATGCACTTAGAAGCAGGAGCAAAGAAAGTTATCTTAACAGCACCTGGTAAAAACGAGGACGTAACAATTGTTTTAGGTGTAAATGATGAGAAACTTGATATTGCAAAACATGATGTTATTTCTAATGCTTCTTGTACAACAAACTGCTTAGCACCAGTTGCCAAAGTATTAAATGACACATTTGGAATTGAAAACGGATTAATGACAACGGTTCACGCTTATACAAATGACCAAAAGAATTTAGATAATCCACATAAAGATTTACGTCGTGCACGTGGTTGCGCACAATCAATCATTCCAACATCTACAGGTGCTGCAAAAGCATTAAAATTAGTGTTACCAGAATTAGAAGGCAAAATTCATGGTATGGCACTTCGTGTTCCAACACCAAACGTATCATTAGTTGACCTAGTAGTTGATTTAAATACAGACGTAACAGTAGATTCTATCAATGCTGCATTTGTGAAGGCTGCTACTGAAGGTCCGATGAAAGGTATTTTAAACTTCTCAGTTGAGCCTCTAGTATCTTCTGATTACAATACAACAACTTACTCTTCTACAGTAGATGGACTTTCTACAATGGTAATGGGTAACCGCAAAGTGAAAGTACTTGCTTGGTACGACAATGAGTGGGGTTATTCTGCACGCGTTGTGGATCTTGTGAAAAAAGTGGCCAAAGCTTTAGAAACAGTTAATGCATAATTCAGTGACATCCGCTAAAAGAAGTTAAACTGAGCACATTGAAATCCAAGTGATTTCAATGTGTTTTTTATTTAGACAATTGGTTTAAATGTAGAATCTATGCTTGTACTTTAGCCTGTCAAGGCTTATCATGAGCACACTTGCGTTAATGCACTTTTCTTACACATAGGAAATTTGTTATAATAGAGATATTAAATTGTTGTGAAATCAGGAGAGTAATTATATGAGATGTCCATCTTGCCAGTTTAACGGAACGCGTGTTGTGGATTCGAGGCCAGTTGATGATAATAAAGAAATTCGTAGACGTCGTGAATGTGAGTCATGTGGCTTCCGCTTTACAACGTTTGAAAAAATTGAAGAGACACCTTTAGTTGTCGTGAAAAAAGAAGGTTCGCGAGAAGAATTTAGCCGTGAAAAGGTACTTCGTGGACTTATTCGTGCTTGCGAAAAACGTCCAGTTGCCCTTGAAGTACTTGAGGGACTAGTAATGTCTATTGAAAAAGATCTTCGCCGCATTGGGAATTCCGAAGTCCGATCTGAGGATGTAGGAGAAATGGTAATGGATCGCTTAGCGAAAATCGATGAGGTTGCTTATGTGCGCTTTGCATCGGTTTATCGTCAATTTAAGGATATCAATGTCTTTATTGAAGAAATTAAAGAAATTATCCAACGTCAGACAGAACAGAAATTATAAGGTAAACAGAGAGGGTGAATGACGTTGAACCATTTGTATAAGGAATTGCAGCCAGTTGATTCTTTTGACATTCGTCTACCTCATGCACTTTCTACGCAGGAGCGTCAATTAGTAACGCTTTTTTATCAGCCTTTAATTGGAGCGGAGCCAATCAGCCTTTATTTAACACTATGGGCAGAAGCTGAACAAATGTCTAAGCAGCAAATGACGCATTATTATTTAATGAATGTACTAGGGCTTCCTATTGGTAAAGTATTTGAGGCGCGTATTGCGCTTGAAGCAATTGGTCTGTTACGCACATGGAAAAAAGAAGATGCTGGCCAGCGAAGCTTTTTATATGAGCTAATACGTCCACTTGATGCAGATAGCTTTATGAAAGACCCACTGCTCTCGATGTTTTTATTTAGTAAAATAGGGGAGCAAGCTTATCGGAAGTTACGTCAGCGTTTTATGCCATCTACAAGAGATGTAGAGTTTAAAGATGTATCGCGTGCCTTCATAGATGTTTTTAAGCCTGTAAGTACAAAAATTCCAGATGATTTACAAGCTGATACTAGTCATAAGGATAAACAGCAAAAGATATATCCGTTTTATTTTGATCAGTTTGATTTTGAACTACTGCAAGGGGGCTTATCGGAGCAACTAGTGCCGGCAAGCCTTCTAACATTTGAGGTACGTGAATCAATAGCAAAATTAGCATTTTTATATCATTTAACGGCACTTGATATGCAAAAAGTAGTGATTCTTGCATTAGATGATGACTTAGGGATTTCATTGGAACGTTTACGTAAGGCCGCTGCGGATTTTTATAAGCTAACGGTATCAAAAGAACCACCAAAGCTTGCTAGAGTGAGTAAGCAGCCGTCATCCATAGAAGAATCGAGCCAAAAAACAAAAGATCAGGAGCTTCAGCAATATTTAGAAACGACTCCTCCAGTGCAAGTACTGCGAGATATCAATAATGGCAAAGAACCTTTACAGACCTCCGTACAGCTTGCTGAGAGTTTAATTGTTCAGCATGGAATGCCAGTAGGTGTTGTTAATGCACTTTTGGAATATGTCATGCTAACAACTGATATGAAGCTACCTAAAAAATATGTGGAAACGATTGCGGATCATTGGGTACGTAAAAATATTCAAACTGCAAAAGAAGCAATGGAATTAGCACGCCAAGAGCATGATAAGTACACTACGTGGAAAAATAAACCCCAGTCTTCGGCAAAAAAGAACTCTTACACAAAAAATCGCCGAGAGGAAAAAGTACCAGATTGGTTTTATAAGCGTAATGAAAAATCAGAGGAAGTAGTAAATGATACAACAAATACTGGCACTACTGATTTTGAAAAGGAAAGACAAAAGATACTAGAGAAATTAGGTAATATTCAAAATAAGGTAGGTGAATGACAATCGAACCGATTAATGGACCATTAAAAAGAGCAATTAAGGTACCATCATTTCAAGAACGATATGAAGCGATGCGTAAAGAAATATTAGAAAACCCTCGTGTGCAACAGTTTTTAGCTGAGCATATGGATGAGTTAAGCTATGATGCGGTTGAACGTAATTTACCGAAGCTCCATGAATTTATTAGTCAATCTACAGTCTGCTGTGGCTGTGACAGTACAGAAAATTGTACAAATTACTTAAAAGGTTTTTTACCTACCTTACGTGTAGTAAGGGGTACTGTTGAAATTGATTATGTACGATGCGAGCAAAAGATACGCGAAGATGAGCGCCGAGATGTTGCTAATATGATTGCAAGTATGCATATGCCAAAGGATGTGCTACAAGCTACTATAAGTGATTTATTTATTGATGATCATACACGTGTTGACATTGCAAATCGTGCGACTGATTTTGTTCAAAATGTACTAGATACAGGGAATTTACCTGCTAAAGGCTTTTATTTATATGGTCAATTTGGAGTGGGGAAATCTTTTGTGCTAGGCGCATTAGCTAATGAACTTGCGAAGGCTAAAGTAAAGTCAGTTGTAGTTTTCGTGCCTGAATTTTTACGAGAAATGAAAAATTCAATTGGCGACAACACGTTGAATGAAAAAATAGATTATGTGAAAAAGGCACAGGTGCTAATGCTCGATGATTTAGGAGCCGAAACAATGACTGCTTGGACGCGAGATGAAATTTTGGGGACTATTTTCCATTACCGCATGGCAGAGCAATTGCCAACATTCATTACATCTAATTTTAATTACGATGAATTGGAGCACCATTTAGCACAGTCACAAAAAGGTGACATAGAAGTTGTGAAGGCTGGACGTGTTATGGAACGTATTAAAGCTTTGACAGAGCCGATAAAAATGGGCGGGCAAAATAGACGTCTGTAAGATTGGCAGTTGCATTTTATGACAATCGAGCGTATACTGTCACATATAATAATTAACTTCTTTCAACAGGTGTCCAAACACCTACTGAAAAAGTTAAAGCCTCCGGCGGATGTCTCGGAATTGGAAAGGTGTTAATAAAGGATGTTTGCCTAAAATCATCGCATCCATGCGATAACGGCTAACTGACCTGCATCGGTAAAAACGCCACGTCCTGTGGCATTACCGAAATGACCGACATCGTGTCGGCCCTCGTGCAGGCCTAAGCACAAAACCGATTCTGGACGCAATTATGCCGAGGTATAATTGATCAAATGCATTGATGAGGACATGAATTTTGTGTAACGGCTTTTAGAGAGGGAAGTCATTGGCTGTAAGCTTCCTAGTTCGAGCACACTATTTACTACCTGCTGAGCAGCGAAAGGGATAATCTTTCGCCGGTCCCTAGCCCGTTAGCTAGCCTTAAGCTTCGTCTGACTATAAAAAGTCGGAAGGAAGAAGGGTGGAACCACGAGCATACGCTTCGTCCCTTTCGTAGGGACGGAGCTTTTTTTATTTTCGTCCGATGGAAAATAGTGGTGAGCTGAATGCGGATGTAATTTTGGGTGTCACAACATCTATTGATTACGGATAACTTCCGGGATTCTTGGACTTCAATCATGCATCACAACAAAACAATAAGGAGTGCAAACAAAATGTCAGATATGATTAAATTAACTTTCCCAGATGGCGCTGTAAAGGAATTTGCAAAAGGTACATCTACTGATGATGTAGCATTATCAATTAGCCCAGGACTTCGTAAAAAAGCATATGCGGGTAAAGTAAATGGTGCCTTAGTCGATTTAAAAACACCAATTGAAGAGGATGCTACAATCTCGATTATTACACAGGATGATGAAGAAGCACTAGAAATTTTACGTCACTCTACTGCACACTTAACTGCACAAGCGATTAAACGTTTATTCCCTGATGTTAAACTTGGTATTGGTCCAGTTATTGAAGGTGGCTTCTACTATGATGTTGATGCACCAACTCCAATCACTGCTGAAGACCTACCAGCAATCGAAAAAGAAATGAAAAAAATTATCGCTGAAAACTTAGAAATCGAGCGCAAAAATGTTAGTCGTGCAGAAGCGCAAGCCATCTATGGAAAAATTGGCGATGAATACAAATTAGAATTACTTGAAGCGATTCCAGCAGATGAGCAAGTTTCTATTTACCATCAAGGTGAATTCTTCGACCTTTGCCGAGGTATCCACGCACCATCAACTGGTAAGCTTCGTGAGTTCAAACTTCTTTCATTAGCAGGTGCTTACTGGAGAGGTAACTCAGATAACAAAATGCTACAACGTATTTATGGTACAGCATTCTTTAAAAAAGAAGAATTAAAACATCACCTACAAATGCTTGAAGAAGCAAAAGAACGTGATCACCGTAAAATCGGTAAGGAATTAGAATTATTTACAACTTCTCAAAAAGTTGGTCAAGGTTTACCGCTATGGTTACCAAACGGTGCAACAATCCGTCGTGTCATTGAGCGCTATATTGTAGATAAAGAATTATCTCTTGGTTATAAACATGTTTATACACCAGTACTTGGTTCTAAAGAGCTGTACCAAACTTCTGGTCACTGGGATCACTACCAAGATTCTATTTTCCCACCAATGGAAATGGACAATGAAACATTAATTATGCGTCCGATGAACTGTCCTCACCATATGATGGTGTACAAAAACAGCATGCATTCTTATCGTAACCTACCATTACGTATTGCGGAACTTGGTACAATGCACCGTTACGAAATGTCAGGCGCTGTTTCAGGCTTACAACGTGTACGTGGGATGACTTTAAACGATGCACATATTTTCGTTCGTCCAGACCAAATTAAAGCGGAATTCCAAAAAGTAGTACAGTTAATATTAGAAGTATACAAAGACTTCGATTTAAAAGATTATTCATTCCGTTTATCTTACCGTGACCCAGCGGATACTGAGAAATATTTTGACGACGATGCAATGTGGGAAAAAGCACAAAGTATGTTAAAAGAGGCAATGGATGAGCTTGGCTTAGATTACTTCGAAGCTGAAGGTGAAGCTGCATTCTACGGTCCTAAACTTGACGTACAAGTGAAAACTGCCATTGGTAAAGAAGAAACTTTATCAACAGTTCAGCTTGACTTCTTATTACCAGAACGCTTCGACTTAACTTACGTTGGAGAAGATGGTAAACCACATCGTCCAGTTGTTATTCACCGTGGTGTCGTATCAACAATGGAACGTTTCGTTGCCTTCTTAATCGAAGAGTATAAAGGGGCATTCCCAACATGGTTAGCACCAGTACAAGTTGAAGTCATTCCAGTTTCAAACGAAGCACACTTTGATTATGCAAAACAAATTGAAGAGCAATTAACTGCAGCGGGCTTACGTGTTGAAATGGATGATCGTGAAGAAAAACTAGGCTATAAAATCCGTGAAGCACAAATGAAAAAAATCCCGTATATGCTTGTTATCGGAGACAAAGAAGTAGAGGCTGGTGGCGTAAACGTACGTCGCTACGGCTCAAAAGATTCAGAAACAATTAGCTTCCAAGACTTCTTAGCTAACATGAAAGCAGAAATTACAAAATAATTTTAATGATTTTGCCGTTGATGCGATTAATTAGAATTCGCCGGCAATTTTTGAAGTGTAATCTTAATTTTATTAAAACAATATTATTGATTTAATTACCAAATGTTGGGGTGACACTTGTTACAACAAATGCCATTTATATAAGTTGATTGGAGTGGAGGCTGGGCGACTCCTCGGGGATCAGCGTCACAGATGAGACCCTGGAGCGAGCAAAGCGAGTGAAGCGGCTCATCGGACGCCCCCAGGAAAGCGCCCAGCCGGAACGGAAATCAACCTCACGTTATGAAGATGAACCATTATAATAGTTTAGATTATAAATTTTTAGGTTACTTTATTAATAATAAGCTAAAAAATATTTGACAGCTTATAAAGTACATGCTATTATAGTTAAGGTTAATGAATACAAAGTTTGTGGTTGAAGTAGAGGCTGCCCGCTTCTCACCTGATACAACGCTCTTAGGCTGTGAACAGGTATGACACGTTGAATTGTTTTGCGCAGACTTGCGCATGCACATATAGCGGGCGGACATCTTAGTGTCCGTCCTTTTTTTATGGACATGACAAGAGGATGTACCGTTCAACCGGGCAAGGCTTTGCCCAAACCATGTATTCGCGACAACTACTTGGAGGTGGATTACTATTAGCAAAGACATGTATGTAAACGAAGGCATTCGCGCACGTGAACTTCGATTAATCGATCACAATGGTGACCAGCTTGGTGTAAAGACACGTAATGAAGCGCTAGAAATTGCCACTCGTGTAAACTTGGATCTTGTCCTTGTGGCCCCTCAAGCCAAGCCGCCAGTCGCTCGTATCATGGACTATGGTAAATTTAAGTTTGAACAGCAAAAGAAAGACCGTGAAATTCGTAAAAATCAAAAGGTCATCGTAATGAAAGAGGTTCGTCTGAGCCCAACAATCGATGAGCATGATTTCCAAACGAAGCTACGTAATGCGATTAAATTCCTTGAAAAAGGCGATAAAGTAAAATGTAGCCTACGTTTCAAAGGTCGTGCGATTACACACAAAGACATTGGTCAACGTGTGTTAGATCGTTTTGCTGAAGCTTGTGCTGAAGTATCGACGGTTGAACAAAAACCGAAGATGGAAGGCCGAAGCATGTTCTTAGTTCTTCAACCAAAGAACGAGAAATAATATTAGACGAACAGTTTAGGAGGAATTCGACATGCCAAAAATGAAAACTCACCGTGGAGCTGCGAAACGTTTCAAAAAAACGGGTTCAGGTAAATTAAAATATGACCGTGCTTATGGAAGCCACTTATTCGCAAACAAATCTACAAAACAAAAACGTCACCTACGTAAAGCAAACATCGTTTCATCTGGTGACTTCAAACGCATCAAATCATTACTTGTTTACATGAAATAATTTGACTACACAAATAAAATACTAACATTCATTTTTAAATGAAAAGCAGGAGGTAATTCGTATGCCACGCGTAAAAGGCGGAACAGTGACGCGCAAACGTCGTAAAAAGGTTTTAAAATTAGCTAAAGGTTACTATGGTTCAAAACATACATTATACAAAGTTGCAAACCAAGCAGTAATGAAGTCAGGTCAATATGCATACCGTGACCGTCGTCAGAAAAAACGTGATTTCCGTAAATTATGGATCACTCGTATCAACGCAGCTGCTCGCATGAACGGTCTTTCATACAGCCGTTTAATGCACGGTTTAAAAGTTGCAGGTATCGAAGTTAACCGTAAAATGTTAGCTGACCTAGCTGTAACTGATGCAGCAGCATTCACTCAATTAGCAGACGTTGCTAAAAAAGCTGTAGCTAAATAATTTTTGACGAAGTTAAAAGTTATTTCTGCACCGAAAGCGAAGCGACAGGTGCAAAATTTTTCAAAAGGCTGATGGATTTATCCGTCAGTCTTTTTTGTGTTAGAGTAGTAGAAAATAGAAAATAAAAAGGAGTACTCAATGGGGCAAGCATTATTAGCGTATATGGCGATTGTTTCTATAGTCCTGCTCGTAATGATGGGCATGGATAAGTCAAAAGCAAAAAAACATGAATGGCGTATTGCAGAACGCACATTATTTACATTAGCAATCGGTGGAGGTGCAGTAGGGGGCGTGTTGGGAATGTATTTATTCCGTCATAAAACACGCCATAACAGCTTTGCATTTGGCTTCCCGCTGCTAGCAGCTATTCAAATTTTTATCCTAGTACAATTATGGGGATAAATCTCGAAGATAAAACACAGGAATGTTTCGATAAATAAAAACACATCCTCATTATGAGGATGTGTTACGCATAAGCTTTTCAATGGGTTGCTTCCAATTTATTTTTGCGCTCGGATAGTTCAATAGGATTTCTTGCTGAAGGTATTCAAAATCTTTTTTCGCAAAACCTTGCAGTTTAGCGGCGTCACGGGCACCAACAAAAATAGTCACAACCTCGAAGGCATCTTCAGTAGTGCCGAGGTATTTTTCACCTTCAAAAAGAGCACCCTTATAAGAGATAAAGAAATTTTTTCGGACATTTTTGACGTCATCATAGAAATAATATTGGCCTTTTTCATAGGCTTCATCCAGTTTTCGCTTAGGATCGGTTATATAACGAATCGCTTTATAAAATACATAGATAATAAGCGCAATAACAGCAACACGAATAAGTAACGGCAACATTTTTAATTTCCCCCTTGAAGAAAGGTTATTCCTTCCTATACGATTGTGAAGGACAATTAGTTTCACTTTTTATAAATATTTTTAAGAAATTTAGGAGAAAAAAATGAATTTACAACAATTGTTTAAAATGCAAAAAGGACTTGATGATTTCATCGAGAAAACACAAAATATAGAACGTGATGTATTTAAAGAAAAAGGTTTAGCCTTAATGGTAGAACTAGCCGAACTAGCAAATGAGACACGTTGCTTTAAGTTTTGGAGCACAAAGGGAGCCTCAGAACGTGATGTAATTTTAGAGGAATATGTGGATTCGATTCATTTTATATTATCACTTGGCTTATTAAAAGGTTATACAGCGATCGAAAAGTGGCCGGTGATTGAAGAGAAGAGAGATTTAACAGAGACATTTTTAATGACACAAGACTATATTTTAAGTTTTATTAGTCAACCAACAGAGGATAGATACTTAGCGATCTGGCAATGCTATGGATTGCTTGCATTTAATCTGGACTTTTCATTTGAAGATGTTGTTGCGGCATATATAGAGAAAAACGAAGAAAATTATAATCGTCAGCGAACAGGATATTAAAGTGTAAGAAATACACCAATTTTCTGACGATTAAGCTAGGAATATTTCGGTAAACGAAGTATAATAGAGAAGATTCAAGAGTCAGGAGGCAAAAGGATGACACAGCTAGATTCAACATTACAAATGTTTAAAGATTTAACAGATGCGAATGGTATTGCAGGTAATGAACGTGCACCACGCGAGGTCATGAAAAAATACATTGGACCATATGCAGACTTAGTTGAAACAGATAATTTAGGTAGCGTCATTGCTAAAAAAGTTGGGGATGAAAATGGCCCAAAAATCATGGTTGCAGGTCACTTAGATGAAGTAGGCTTCATGGTTACTCAAATTGATGACAAAGGGTTCATCAAATTTCAAACAGTAGGTGGCTGGTGGAGCCAGGTTATGCTTGCACAGCGTGTAACAATTACAACACGTAAAGGCGATGAAATTATTGGGGTTATTGGTTCAAAGCCACCGCATATTTTACCAGCAGATGTGCGTAACAAAGTGGTAGACATTAAAGATATGTTTATCGATGTTGGTGCTGCTTCAAAAGATGAAGTACTTGAATGGGGTGTACGCCCTGGCGATATGGTAACACCATATTTCGAATTTAATGTGATGAAAAATGAAAAATACTTATTAGCAAAAGCATGGGATAACCGCATTGGTTGTGCAATTGCAATTGATGTTATGAAAGCATTGCAAAATGAAAAGCATCCTAACATCCTTTATTCTGTAGGAAATGTTCAAGAGGAAGTAGGGCTTCGTGGTGCGAAAACTGCTACGCATAAAATCCAACCAGATATCGGCTTTGCTGTCGATGTAGGTGTAGCAGGAGACACACCAGGGGTAACCGCAAAAGAATCAACTAGTAAAATGGGCGCCGGTCCACAAATTGTTGTTTACGATGCATCAATGGTGTCACACCGTGGCTTACGTGAATTCGTATTAGATGTGGCTGATGAGCACAATATTCCATATCAATTCGAAGCAATGGCTGGAGGCGGTACAGACGCTGGCTCTATCCACGTAACGGCAAATGGTATACCTGCCCTATCTATCGGAATTGCAACACGCTACATCCACTCACATGCAGGTATTTTACATCGTGATGATTATGATAATGCTGTAAAATTAATGGTGGAAGTGATTAAAAAATTAGACCGTGATGCAGTCAATAAAATTATTTTTGACTAATACTGCGGAAAGAACTAATTGAAATACCGTAGTTTTGCCTTCTAACAGAAAAGTTAGGAGGCTTTTTACGTTGGTTTAGACCAAAGAATATATCATAATTAGCAATTCACATCGGAACGTAGCGGCAGCAAATGTTTTGACTGTGCGAAAGCGAAGCGGCAGCAACAAATGTTTTGACTGTGCGAAAGCGAAGCGGCAGCAACAAATGTTTTTTCTGTGCGAAAGCGAAGCGGCAGCAACAAATGTTTTTTCTGTGCGAAAGCGAAGCGGCAGCAACAAAGCGCCCAGTCGGAACGGAAATCAACCACACGTTTTGGTGATGATCCACTTATATACCTGTTACATTATCAATAGTTGTAGGTTTTCCATTGATGTGAATATTAATCGTATCAAGATTTGAGTCGAACGTAAATTTATAGACATGTTGTTTTATTTCATTATCTTGTTGATTCGTAACATCTAACTTTATTATTAATGTATCATCTTCTGTTTCGAGGCCTGTTGTAACTGTTCCTTTTGACCGAAAAACGATATAAGAAACATCCTTTTCTACTTCGTTGATTAATTGAAGTGTATTTTTTTCATCAATTACCTTTTGTACTTTTTCTGGAACACTTTCAATTTCACTAATACTTAGCGTTGATGAATTACATGCTGTTAAAATAAATACTGTTAAAAGCACTAAAAATAAAAATTTTTTCAATGACTTATCATCAGCCTTCCTTCGAATGATTGGAAATTACTGTTATGGTAAATTGTAACATAGAAAATCGTGGATTGGTGAAGGAATGGTAAATGTACAGCAAAATAGATTAATCGTTACAAACAAGCGTTAAGAGCATGTCTAAAATGGCTCTATCCAAGTTACTGTAAATGGTTATACCTGCTCTATCCATCGGTATTGCAGCACGCTACATCCACTCACATGCTGGCATTTTACATCGTGAAGCTTATGATAAAGACAGTGATTCAATGAATAAAATTATTTTTTGACTAAGATAAGTAAAACAACCCCCAAACGAATAAAGTTTGAGGGTTGTTTTATATGAAAAATAAATCATTCATCAAAGTGCTGAAAAAAAGATGCAATAGTATGTAAAGATATTTGTTCAATAGCATTCGCTTCAATTTGCTCATTGGAACAGCAAGCTATAGAATACTGTTGTTCAATACTAGTGGTTAAAAAATAAAGAGAATCCAATTGGTTTGTAGCATTTAAATGAATGCCACCACCATGAATTTTAAAAAAGAAGGATTGAAGTGGCAAAGACAAGCCTACACCACAATATTTAATATAGGCTTCCTTCAATGTCCATAGTTTATAAAAATAATTTAATTGATTTCTGTCAGACAAAGCTATTAAATCTTCATATTCCTCGGGAGCAAAAATATGTTGAGCGAGGTTGAGATCCAGTATTTTTTGCTTTTCAATATCGACACCGATTTCCATATTACTAATACCACAAAGAACATAATTTCCTGAATGTGAAATATTAAAAAAGGCGTAAGGTAGATTTTTCACATATGGTTTACCATATGTATTATTGTCAAATTCAATAGCTGATGGGGCAATATTAAAATTTGTTGAAATTAAATATCTAGCTAATATGTCAGCTAATAAGCCTCGCTTATAGTCATCTTTGAAATGGAATCGCTGAAGTTTGTTCTGTTTGTCTTTTGAAATGAAAGCTGTGAGTTTTGAATGGTATTTATCGAAATGCGAATCTGTAATGGAAAGTAGAGCAAGTTTTATGATGATCAGTCACCTCCTATTATGTTTAACCTCTAAATATTTGCTGCCTATATTCCTTTGGCGTTAGCATAGCGTTTAAATAGCTCTGAAAATCTACCTGCACTTTGTTAGCCTACTGTTCGAGCAATTTCGTTAATAAGGAGCTCTGTATGAGCTAGTAATTTCGCAGCATGATGAACGCGTTGTTTTTGAATATATTCGGTAATAGTACAATGATACACTTCTTTAAATAATTTTTTTAATTTTGTAGCACCCATACAAGAAACTTTAGTTAAATGATCTAACGTTAGTTGTAGTGCGTAGTATTTTTCAATATAAGTGGCTACATGCTCAATTTGGTGAATATCTTCTGTAGAAATTTGTGAGCAATGACAAGTTTCATTGACAAGTACACGTTCCATTATAAGGGCTAATGCTTCGTATACTTTCCCTTCATAAAAAAGTGCAGAAGTCAGATCGGCACCACGATAAGCCGCTATTTGTCGAAGTAGGATTATCATTTCTGGAAAAGTAGCTGTAGCTTTTAGTGTTGTTAATGCTTGACGTGGATTCACATAAGTCACTTTTTCCCATATGAACATAAACAGGATTATTATAAGAATTTGGAGCAGTGCTGTATGCTAGGTTCTTCTAAGATATTTGTATTTAGTAAAAAATTCACTTTAAAATGAGGGTATCTTAAAAAATTAGAAATACCCCGTTTTGTATTCATATAAAATATCTACTATTAAACCTGTAAAAGCTTCAATATATCTTTCCCAATCTGCCCAGGGTTTGTCGCCAAAATAGGCGAGCGATAATTTGATAAAACAACGACTCCTGTTTGTTGTGTTTTATCAAACCCAAGATAACTAGAGAAAGCTTTCGTCGAACCGTTATGCCAAATGATATTGTCTTCAAGAAGCCATCCTAGACCAATACCCATATGTTCCGAAAAGGTTTCAGTTGCTTGATGTGTAAATGTATAACCTAAATTTTCATCACTTAAATGTACGCTCATAAACTTTAAAAGATCGTTGACAGTTGAACGGATTGCTCCTGCTGCCATAAAGTCATTCATTTGGAGTGGCGGCTTTTTATGTCCAAGGATCGTGTAGCCTTGCAATACTGCCTCTGCTTGATCAGAAGGGATAGAAATAAATGTATTTGGCATATTTAAAGGATCTGTTAATCTTTGTTTAATAGCTGTTTCATAATCAGTGTGAAGTGTATTGGCTAAAATATATCCTAAAAGCCCCATTCCTACATTAGAATATCTAAATTTAACTTTAGGCTCGTCTGTGTGCGTTTTAAAATAATTTATAGTCTCTTCCAGTGAATATTGGCAAAAGGGATCACGAGGTGTTTGTGCGTCAAAAAGATTGTAAATGTTCTTCAGCACACCTATTCCTGGTAGTCCAGAAGTATGATTTGCTAAACGTTTGAGTGTGACAGGGTGATTATCGGGAATTTCAGAAAAGTATTTGCCAATAGAGTCTTCTACATGGATTTTTCCTTCCTGAATCATTTCCCCTAATATGGATGTAGTAAAAACTTTAGAAATCGACCCAACTTCATATATATAAGGCTTTTCTTCCAGCATAAATTTCGAACCACCGAAAGTAAAAGTAGCTTCTTGGTCTTGAGAAATGATACCGATAGATAAAGCAACATTTGGACGGGTTTTTATATAGGGATAAGCAATTTTAAATATGTCCTTTTTTAAATCGTGTAAATCCACAATAATACCTCCATTAAGAACGCTTATTTTTTTCCTGCTCCTCTGAAATAATAAAACGTAATTTCAAAAGTATGTCTTTTAATTGTAACAAGTCCTCTCTATTGAGCTTTGTATAATATTTATAAATAATAGCAAGCTCAATTTCCTCCTGCTTTTGAAAATAAAGATGCCCCCGTTCATCTAGTTCTATAATAACCTCTCTACGATCCTTTTTACTCATTGTTCTTTTTATATAATCTTCTTGCTCCAGCCTATTAACTAGTTGGCTAACAGCACTTGGGGATGTACCCATTAACTTGGCTAATTCATAAGTTTGAAGGGGACCTTTCGTCTGAAGAAGATTTAAAAATACTGCTTGTTTTGTAGTTAATGTTTCATCGAACAATGAGGAAAATTCTTCAGTTAACATTAAAGTGGTTTCATATTCAACTTGATTGATTTCTTTAACAAGATGCACCAAATCCTTATCCATGTATTTTACCACCTAAATAATTAATATATATAAATTATAAATATGTATTAACAGTAATGCAATTTTCTTACTATGCGATCGAAGATGGAATATGCATAAATATTCGATTATTCGGATTTTAGACACAACCGAAGATAAAATTCTAACTTTTTAAAATAAACATAAAAATTCAGTTGATTTTATATTTATGCATTTGCTATACTAAGCCCAACAGCAATTAAACAAGGAGCGAAGGTTATGAAATTACTCGAGGAAGTACAGTTAAAGTTAGTATCTAGTTTAAAAGGTAAGGACTTATTAACCTTTCTAGACTATACAAGTGAAGAGGTTCAGCAGTTAGTTGAATTAGCGACACAGCTGAAAATGATTACTAAAGAAGGGAAATGTCCGAAGCTGCTAGAAGGTAAGACACTCGGCATGATTTTTGAAAAACATTCAACTCGTACTCGTATTTCATTTGAAGTTGGTATGAACCAATTAGGTGGAAAAGGTATGTTTATGCATGCGCGTGATTTACAGATTGGTCGTGGTGAATCGATTTATGATACAGCACATGTGTTATCAGGCTATTTAGATGGTATTATGATTCGCGCGAACGCTCATGCAATGGTAAAGGAGCTTGCAGAGCATGCATCTATACCGGTCATCAATGGACTAACAGATATTTATCACCCATGCCAAGCTTTAGCTGATTTAGAAACAATTATTGAAAATAAAGGTCACCTAAAAGGATTAAAAATTGCCTATGTTGGAGATGGCAACAACGTGGCGCACTCTTTAGTAGTCGCTTCTGCTCATGTAGGAATGAACGTGGCAGTAGCAACGCCAGTTGGCTATGAATGTGATGCAGAGGTGATCGCAAAAGCACAGGCTATCGCAGCAGCAAATGGTAGCACAATTATAATTACAAATGATCCTGTAGAAGCGGTGTTAAACGCGGACGTAGTATACGCGGATGTATGGACATCAATGGGGCATGAAGAGGAGACTGCAAAACGTCTACAAGACTTTTCAGGTTATCAAATAAATGATGAGCTAGTAGCATTCGCAAAACCGAATTATATGTTCCTACACTGTTTACCAGCTCATCGTGAAGAAGAAGTAGCGTCATCTGTTATAAATGGCCCAAATTCCTATATTTTTGAGCAAGCGGAAAATAGACTTCATGCACAAAAAGCAGTGCTAGCATCAATTCTAGCTTAACTTCTTTCAGCGAGTGTTTTTTTGTAGCGAAAGCGAAGCGTATGCTACAATTGTTTTGAAGTATTATACTTCTTAGTTGAGATACTATATAAAGAGAGTTCATATTGGCAACAGGGGGTGTCAATATGAATAACATAAAGTGGTTGCAGACAGAGGGATGTAAGCCACGCGTGATGTATGTTATCAAGATGGATGACCACATCGCTACATAATAAAGTAACCTGGGAGACGCTAGGTTACTTTTTTCTTGTTAACTGCCCATTTACTTCAATACCTAGTTTTCCAATCTTTTATAGAGAATTGAAACGATTATCTATATAATAGGATAAATAAGTTATTTGAGGAGGGCTTCAGATGAATATTGACCATATCGAAGCGTTTTTATATGTAGTGCATTATAAAAGTATTCATAAGGCCGCAAATGCATTGTTTTTATCTCAACCGACTGTGACGGCACGTATTAAATCATTGGAGCGAGAGTTAAATGTAGAGTTATTTCATCGCGATGGGCGAAGTGTAATATTATCGGATAAAGGCAAGGATTTTGTACCTTTTGCGACACAGATTGTGCAAACCTTCGAACAGGGAAAGAAACAATTAGAGGAAACGAAGGAGTCTGACGAAGTGTGCATTGGTACAAATGGTGTCACAGCACAATATTTTTTAGCTTATGCAATGCCAAAATGGAAGAAAGACTTTCCACATTTACGCTTTCAGATTATCACAGGTTCAACAGCGGTGATTTTAGAAAAATTACAAAGTCATCAAATCCATCTTGGTCTAATTCAATATGTGCATAGGGAAGGGATTTGTAATGAGCTATTGCTAAGTAATGCAGTCAAACTTGTGATGCATCGCGAGCATCCCTTTATACAACAAAATCTAATAAAAGCAAAGGAACTGGCACAACAGAAAATGGTGTTTTTTGAATGTGGGGCTTTTGATTGGAATTATGTGCATAAAATGTTTGAGGTAGAGGGCGTATCAGCAAATATTGAAGTGCGAACGGATCATTTAGAAGTAGCGAAAGAATTTATCCGTACAAGGGAGTATATGAGTTTTTTACCATATCTTTGTGTAAAAAAAGAACTTGAAAGCGGTGAGTTTGTAGAGATTGATATCAAACATTTACTTGATATGAATCAACACATTTTTCTAACGTATAAAAATAAACAGACGCTGGCATCAGCCTTTTGGAAAACAATAGTAGAAACAGCTGAGCAATTTGAAAGCATTCAAGAAAATCTGAATTGATAAAATTTTTTATAAGTCAGTAAATTTTTTTCTATTAAGTAGCCTATTGCAAACTGTATAAATGAACTGTATTATCTTCCTCAACCCTATTTTATTTATGAGTACCCATAAATGGAATATTTTTTTAAATATAAAACATACTTAACCACTATGTTTAGTAAAAATAAAATTTAAGGAGGAACAAATATGGTGAGACAGGACAAAATTCGATTCGGGGCTATTATTCATGGTGTGGGTGGTAATATTTCAGGGTGGCGTCATCCTAAGGTGGCTAGCAATCAAAGTGTAAGCTTGCCGTTTTATATTCAGCAAGCACAAAAGGCTGAGCAGGGAAAATTTGATGTTGCTTTTATTGCAGATGGTTTGTTCATCAATGAAAAATCTATTCCCCATTTTTTAAATCGTTTCGAGCCAATAACAATTCTTTCGGCGCTAGCAGTAGCAACGAAAAACATCGGGTTAGTTGGTACTGTATCAACTTCCTATAGCGAACCATTTACAGTTGCACGCCAATTTGCCTCGTTGGATCATATTAGTGGGGGCCGTGCAGGGTGGAATGTTGTTACGACACCATTAGAAAGTACTGCTTTAAACTACAATAAATCAATTGAACAGCATCCTAGCCATACAGAACGCTATCAAATTGCTGAGGAATATTTAGAAGTGGTAAAGGGCTTGTGGGATTCGTGGGAAGATGATGCTTTCATAGCAGATGTAGAACATGATGTATTTTTCGATCCTGAAAAGCTGCACACACTAAATCATAAGGGCAACTATTTTTCAGTACAAGGTCCGCTGAATATAGCACGCTCTAAGCAGGGGCAGCCTGTTATTTTCCAAGCAGGTTCTTCAGATGCAGGTATTCGATTAGCGGCAAAGGATGCAGAGGCAATTTTTACACATGGTGCGTCGTTAAAAGAATCACAGAAATTTTATAAAAGAGTGAAGACTGAGGTTGTGGCATTTGGACGCAATCCAGATGAAGTTAAAATTTTCCCAGGAATCTCTCCGATTATTGGCGATACGCTTGAGGAAGCGGAAGCGAAGTATCAGGAAATCGTTGAGCTTGTTTCGATAGAGCGCGCACTTGCTTATCTTGGTCGATATTTCGATCATCATGATTTTTCACAATATGATGTAGATGCTCCGTTCCCAGAGCTTGGTGATATTGGAGCAAACAGCTTTAGAAGTACGACTGATTATATTAAAAAATATGCCAAACAAGAAGGGCTAACATTGCGACAAGTAGCGTTACGTGAGGCAACCCCCAAAACAGCATTCTTTGGTACAGCAGAGCATGTTGCTGACCTCGTGCAGGAATGGTTTGAGCAAGAGGCGGCTGATGGCTTTATTATAGGCGTTACTGTACCTGGAGCACTGGATGATTTTGTAGACAAGGTTGTGCCGATTTTACAAGCAAGAGGGTTATACCGTGAAGAATATGAAGCTGACACATTACGTGGTAACTTAGGTTTACCATTTAAAGAAAGCCGTTATGTCAAACGGTCTGTCTAAAAACCAAGTATATATATAAGAATAAGTGTATTTAAGGAGGCAATGTATGAGCTATTCATTAGGTATATTAGATCAAAGCCCTATTATTGAGGATGCTACAAACGAGAAGACCTTACAAAAAACAGTGGCTCTAGCACAAAAAGCAGAGCAATTGGGCTACTCACGTTTTTGGGTGTCAGAGCACCACAATACAGATACATTAGCAGGATCATCGCCGGAGGTATTAGTATCTTATCTCCTTGCGAAAACAAAGTCTATCAATATTGGATCGGGTGGAGTAATGCTTCAGCACTACAGTCCTTACAAGGTAGCAGAAAACTTCCATGTTCTCGCATCGTTGGAGCCAGGCCGTGTTGATTTAGGCATAGGGAAAGCACCGGGCGGTTTACCTCTCTCTACGAAGGCATTGCAATATGGCACCCTCCATAAAAGCGAAAATGATTTTGAGGAAAGATTAACATTTTTACAGCAATTAATTGAGCAAACAGTACTAGCAGAGCACGAGTTATATGGAGTACAGGCAACACCGATTCCAAAGGTAAAGCCAGCATTATTTTTACTTGGGGCAAGTCCACAAAGCGCCGCACTTGCAGGTACACTAGGCATTGCGTTTGTCTTTGCGCGATTTATTAATAGTGATAATGATGTATTAGCACAAGCAGCTACAGCTTATCGCACGCATCATCCAAACGGTCATTTTGCCGTCTCCATCGCAGCACTTGCAGCCCCTACAAAAGAAGAGGCGATAGCGTTAGTTGGTGATCAAAAAATTACGAAGGTGCATTTAGCGAGTGGCAAAAGTCTAACATTACAATCAGTAGAACTTGCAGAGAAATTTGGTCAGGAATCTGGGGAGTCATTTACGGTGAAGCAATATGATGCAGATATTTTATGTGGGACTCCGGATGATATTAAAACGATATTAGATGACTACCATGTGCGCTATCAAATTGATGAGTATATTTTGCATACGCCTGTGTTGAAGGAATTTGAACGGGAACGATCATTTGAGCTATTGAGTCCAGTCAATTTACAGCAAAAGGAAGCGGTAAGCTAAGGAAGAAATGAATATGACGAAAAATATAGATGTAATAGTTTGGTCAAAGCAAGGTTGTAGTTATTGTGATGAAGTGAAAACACATTTGAAACAGCAAGGTATTTCTTACAAAACCGTAGATGTAACACATAATGACGCATTCCGTGACATCTTAGAAGCAAAATATGGTGTCCGTTATGTTCCGGTTGTCGAAATTGGAGCAAATGGCGTCTTTAAAGCAGTAACAGAAATTGGGTTGGAGCATTTAAAAGCAGCGCTTGCTGTTGATTTACCGTCGCATGCATAAGAAGAGAGGGATTCTATGAAAAAATTATCACTTTATTTACTATTGTTGCTAGTTTTACTTTTAACCGCTTGTACAAGTTCTGAAAAGTCCGAAGGGGATACTAGTGAGAATAAAGCTGCGCAAGGTGGAAAGGACGTTCGAAAAATTATTGTCGGTACCGGTACTCAATTTCCAAATATCTGCTTTATTGATGACAAGGGGAATTTAACAGGTTATGATGTGGAGCTTGTTCGCGCTATTGATGAGAAGCTACCAGAATATGAGTTTGAATTTAAAATAATGGAATTTTCAAATTTATTACTAAGTTTAGAGACAAGAAAGATTGACTTTGTTGCCCATCAAATGGAAGTCAATAGTGAACGAGAGGAGAAATTCCTCTTTAATAAAGAGCCTTATAATGTATTCCCATTAAAAGTAACAGTCAATGCAAAAAACAATTCTATTCAATCCATTGATGATTTGAAAGGGAAAAACGTTAGTGTTTCGCCAACTAGTAACTCTGCTGTCTATATAGAAAAATACAATAAGGAACATAATTTAGGTGCTAATATTGTCTATTCGTCAGGCTCGGTTGATGTTCATAATCAACTTGCAACAGGTCGAATCAATGCAATCATTACAACACCATTTGCAGTAAAGTACTATAACGAAAGCAATAAGGCACAGGAGAAGGTAGTAGGAGATGCTTTATTAAATTCAAAAGTTTACTTCTTATTAAATAAAGACGAGGTCGTCTTACAGGAGCGACTTGATGATGCTATCCGAGAATTAAAGGCAGAAGGCGTCATTAGTAAGTTAAGTAAGAAATGGCTAGGTGACGATTATTCAGTAGACTTCTAAACGAGATAGGAGAAGGAGATGGAAGTATGGCTAATGACTTTGACTTCACACTAATTGCACAAGTACTTCCAATATTGCTTCAGTATTTACCAGTAACACTCGAAATTTTAGTGTTCGCCACTTTTTTTGGCATGCTACTTGGTATAGTAATCGCTATACCAAAGTTGCTACACATACCAGTTTTGAAGCACATCATAACGATTTATATTTCGTTTATTCGAGGTACGCCGGTTTTAGTGCAATTGTTTTTAGTGTTTTATGGTATACCAGCGTTATTAAAGCTTGTGCATATTGATGTAACAAGAATGGATGCTATGTATTTTGTAATTATTACTTATACGTTGAGCAATGCTGCATCGTTTGCTGAGATTTTTAGAGCGGCTATTTTAACGGTTGATCGCGGACAAATGGAGGCAGCTTATTCAGTTGGATTAAGTGGAATACAGGCCTTTCTACGTATAGTGCTCCCTCAGGCGATTCGTGTTGCCTTTCCAAATATGGCAAATACGATGATTAGTTCTTTAAAGGATACTTCTTTAGCATTTTCAATTGGTGTCATGGATATGGTGGGACGTGGAGAAACACTTATTGCTTCAACAACAAGGGCGCTAGAGATATATTTGGCGCTGTCCATTGTTTATTATGTCATTGTTATGTTACTAGAAAAGGGTTTGAAATTAAATGAACGATATCTTAATCGATATATGCCAAAGGAAGCTGCTTCTAGCTAGGGGGAAATGCTATGACTATAGATATTGTTTTTATTTTTGAAGCTTTAATAGAAATTAGTAAAGTATTGCCGTTAACTTTGTTCATGGCAGTTACACCTGTC
Source organism: Lysinibacillus sp. NPDC096382 (assembly GCF_044762845.1). Classification (NCBI taxonomy): domain Bacteria; kingdom Bacillati; phylum Bacillota; class Bacilli; order Caryophanales; family Bacillaceae; genus Lysinibacillus; species Lysinibacillus sp. NPDC096382. Next base: position 120,841 of record NZ_JBIWFC010000004.1, on the reverse strand, counting down.
TTATTAGGCATTTTTATCGGCATAATAGTTGCTTTTGTTCGGATACAACAAACAAAAATTCTCACGCCTTTGTTGAATTTTTACGTTTCTTTTTTTAGAGGTACACCAATCATTATGCACATTATGCTTGTTTATTTTGGCATACCAATTGTTGTTGATGTTATTTCAAAAGCTTTCAAGCTTGAGTTTCAATCAAGCTCTATCCCTATTTTACTTTTTGTTATTTTGGCTTTGACGCTAAGTGCAGGAGCTTACGCCTCCGAAATAATTCGGTCCGGTATTTTAAGTGTACCTAAGGGACAGCTCGAGGCAGCATATGCAGTCGGTTTGTCTTTTTCACAGGCGATGCGACGCTATATATTACCTCAAGCATTTGGTAAATCCATTCCTAACTTCACAAATGTCTTTATCGGTTTCTTACATGCCACGTCACTAGCTTTTTTCCTTTCAATTAAAGAGTTAACAGGAGTTGCAAATATCATTGCTTCTATTAATTTAAAGTTTTTGGAGGCATTTATCGCCGTTGGGCTAATTTATTGGAGTGTTTCAGCTATCGTTGAATGGCTTGCACATCATATTGAAAAAAGAGTAACAGCCTATAGTAAGGGCGGCATTTAAATAGAGTTGTTTATATAGAAAGGGGATAAGAACGATGACAGTAGCTGAAATAGTGATTGAGCATTTAAAAGAGGAAGACTATGCAAAGTATTTAGAGGTTTTAGTAGAGAGTTATGCACAATATGAAAAAGAATATGAAAACCCAGAGGACTGGGCTTCTTACTTAAGTGATATTCGAGCATCTGTCGGTAACCCTAATGCAGAGACAATTTTAGTGGCAAAGCGGGGTGATGAAATTTTAGGGGGACTGCAATTATTTACAGATTCTGAAAAAGCATATGGTTTGCCAGAGCTTAACATAAAGTCTACCATTGTGCGCTTACTTGGCGTGCATCCTAAAGGAAGAGGGCTAGGTGTTGCTAAAAAGTTATTGGACGAAAGCTTCGCCTTTGCACGCAATCGTCAGGATCAAGCATTATATTTACACTCGGGTGATATTATGCAAGCTGCTATTAATCTTTATTTATCCTTGGGTTTTGTAAGAGATGAATCTAAAGAGTTTAATAAGGGAGATAAGCTTGTAAAAAGTTTCCGCTATGATTTATAAATAAACTATGAGTACGTTAAAAAATGCCATAGAGAAAGGATTTGTTCGTCCTTTTTCTATGGCATTTGCACTTAACTCAGCGCTTACGAAATTTTCCCATAGGCTAAGTATGGGAAAAAGCCTTCAAGGAATCGTTCAGTTGCCGGCATAAAGTAAGAGCCGAAATGGAAATCAGGATCTAATGTTGTTATGACCCAAGTTCCGCCCGTAGAGGTAGTATCAATATATAAAACTGCACCACCATCTTCCGTCGATACTAAAATATTTGCATTTTCAGGAGGCCAGAAAACGCCATGTTGGTGCCATGTGCAGTCGGCAAGTGTTAAATAACCGTTAAACAGAGGATGTTTTGGTTTTTGTAAAACTAGACCACTTGAAGTATCTTTTTCAAGCTACCACCAAAAATTTGTTGGTCGCTCTTCCCATTGTTGTGCTGGTAACCAACTCCATGGCTGTGGTCCAAATGCAACTACAATTCCACCTTTATCAGCAAATGAATGGATTTTTACTACGCTAGCAAGTAACAGCTTGTGATTTAATTGAGAGGGAACAATCAGTACATCTAAGTCTTCAATGTCCGTTTCTAGGAAATCAGGATGATAAATTAATTTTTTTATATATTGATTGAATTTTGGTTCATGGAATGTCCGATAATGTGATTCATTACCACTATATATAACACCGATTCTTCTCATTGTACTGTGCTCTCCTTTAATGATTGTACTTCTGCTTCAAGCCATGATAAAAATTGAGGCCGAATAAGGTCTGTTGATTTGCTTTCATTAGCATAGCCTAGTAAATCACGTCCTGCATGGACTAAAATAATACCATTTGTTGTAGTACGATCTACATATGTAACCGTTTTACCATTTGAAAAAGTAAGTAATATTTCTGCATCATCTGGTGCGTGATGATAACCACGTGCAAAAAAGCCAGCAACTCCTTTTTTAAATGTCATATCTTCCGTAGTTACACCTTGAAAAATGGATGAATCTGCGGTCGGAAAAACCTCATAATCTTTATAATTACGAATTAGCTGTGGCATGAATGGACCGCAACCTGGTAGCCATTCGCGAAATAGATGGCCACAATACACTACGATTTTTTTCTCTTCTAAAAAGGCAGCAATCTTCTCGCGTTGACTGTACAAAAATTCTTGATCAACAAAGTTTGGGATTAGGATAACATCCACTTTTTCTAAATTTGCGTATGCGAAATCATATTGATCAATTATTTTTGCTTCATTACCTGTATCTTTTTGCATACGACCATTCACACCGAAAGCATGTCCGGGGTCTAGTTTTAGTATCGAAATTGGGTCACTCATATTTATTCCTCCAAAAATAAAATTAAATAATAAATTATATTGAAAAAATATTTTACGCTTTTTGAACAATTGTTCGCGGAAAAATTTACCTACAAATGTCTTGGAAACAAAAGGAAGTGCGCAAAACCTATTTGACAATGATAATCATTATCACTATACTGTAATATGTATTTAGGTGCAAATGATAATCATTATCAATAATGGTGGGATAGAAAGAAGGGTTCTCTTTGAAACCAATTGCTTATGTTGGTATTGATATACAGTTTTCGAGACTGACAGATGAGGATCGAAGGCGAGGATTAACGTTTTTATATGTATACGATTTACCGTATACCGATTTACGTGCCTATGCAGGCTTAATTATTACTAATTTAGTGGATGAGCAATTTTTATTAGAGCATAGAAATGTTTTGGATCAATATTTGACTCAAGGTGGCGTTATTTTTTCACTTACAGAGACATCATTACCTTGGTTAACAGGAGTTCCTAATTGGAAACGGTCTCCGATTCCATTAAAGGATCGTGAAATAATTATAAAAGAGCCAATACATCCATTATTCGCAAGTATTGATGCTTATGATATTAACTACCGTAAAGGAGTTAGAGGATTTTTTTCTCGTGGTTATTTCGAAAAAATTCCATTACATGCAGAGGTTCTTGTGACCGATCAAAGTGGTGCAACTATCATTTATGTGGATCGTGATTCAACAAATGGCACAATTTTTGCTGGCGCAGGGACGGACATTTATCGAGTATTTATCGATGAAGATAATTCCTCGCGTTATTTAAGTTTGCAAATGCTTACATGCATCCGAGAAGAGTATGAGCGCAATCAATTGAAGGGAGTGGGGGCACAATGATCGGTATCGTAACAAATGGATTACCCTTTCAAAAGCGATTTTTTGAAGAGCAGGAATTTCATTATGTATATGATGATATTTTACATATTCAAGAATTACATCGATATAATTTAGCAGATTATGACACATTGATTTTATCATGCCGTCTAGATATTCCCCATTTGAAGCGTTATCAATCACAGCTTCTCACATTTATTGAATCAGGTAAGCGACTCATTATTTTTGGTGAGATTTTAGATAATTGGTTTCCTACAATTGATTGGGAGGATTCGGAAGTTAATTTTAGTTGGTGGGTGCGCGACGGCGGTGATTTACCAATGAGTGAGCAAAATACAACACATCCATTATTCAAATTTATAACGCTTCGTGATATGAAGTGGCATTATCATGGCTCGTTTTTACCACCAGTTGGTGCTCAATCTTTACTCGATATCCCAGGTGGTCGCTCATTATTTTATATCGACAGCGTAAGTTTTAAAGGCGAATTAGTTGTCACTACATTAGATCCAATGTTCCATATCGGGCTTGGTTTTATCGATCAGTCAAAACCCTTTTTACATGGAATTGCAAAATGGTTAAGAGAGGAAGAAAATCAATGAAAAAATATGGTTATTTGGCAGCACTAACATTAACAGCAATGCTTGCAGCCTGTGGCAATCAAGAGGGACAATCAAAGTCTAATCAATCCGCAGAATCTTCAAAGTCGGAGGTTCAGACAACAGCGGAGGAGAAAGTTGTGACGGATCAGCTTGGCCGTGAAGTAACAGTACCAGGCAAAATTGAACGTGTCGTGACAGGTGGGATTTTACCTTATTTCTCCACATGGTATGTCGCTACAAACTCAACGAAAGAAATTGTCGGTATGCACCCAAATTCGTATAATGCCGCGAAAAATTCAATTTTAGCAAAAATCTCACCAGATGTTTTAAAAGCAGAAACATCGTTTATTCAAAATGGTGAAGTGAATGTGGAAGAATTAATGAAAGTGAACCCTCAACTATATGTAGAGATTTCAACAAATGAGGATTCCATTAATAAAATTACAGAGGCAGGAATCCCTGTTGTTGCAGTAAAAGCGATTGATGCCGCAGCTGCTGAGCCTCTAGCAACATTCAATAGTTGGTTGACGTTAACGAGTCAAATGACAGGAACTACTGACCGTGCTGACCGTTTTTTAGATGAAGGTAAAAAAGTGCAGTCCGAACTTGATGCTAAATTAAAAGATGTTGCCACTCAGGACATGCCTCGTGCGATGATACTGCATATGCATAATGATAAATCCATCACGGTTGGTGGTAAAAACTTTTTCGGTAATCAATGGCTTAACGCAACTGGAGCTGTAGACGTTGCTGAAAATGATGTACAAGGAAGGAAAGAAGTAAATATGGAGCAAATTTATGCTTGGAATCCAGATATAATTTATATCACTAACTTTACTGAAACGCAGCCAGAAGACTTACTTGAAAACAAGGTGAGTGGACAGGATTGGAGTCAGGTGAAAGCTGTTCAAGAGGGAAAAGTTTATAAAATTCCATTAGGTATTTATCGCTGGTTTCCACCAAGTGGCGATGCGCCATTAATGCTAAAATGGATGGCACAAAAAAATCACCCAACATTATTTAACTATAAAATAGAAGATGAGATTAAAGCTTACTATAAGGATTTCTATGAATTTGATGTTTCAGATAAGGAAATCCACACTATTTTAAATCCTTCTTCCGATGCAGCGAAATATTAAGGACTGATTGTGAAATGAAGAAATGGAAAATTATACTTTTATGGTTGCTACCGATTTTGGTAGCAATCGTTTCTCTTGGTGTTGGACGATTTGGGGTAAGCATGGAGCATATTATTAAAATCCTAGCTTCTCAAGTATTTCCTATTGAACAAACGTGGACAAGTATGGAAGAAACTGTAGTTATGAATATTCGTTTACCTCGAATCTTACTTGCTCTATTAATTGGTGGTGGTTTATCTATTGCTGGTGCAGGATTTCAAGGTATGTTTGGAAATCCACTAGTATCACCTGATATATTGGGCGTTTCTGCGGGTGCAGGGTTTGGAGCATCGCTTGGGATATTATTATTTGGACAAAACTTTGTAGCTCAAATGATGGCACTTATCTTTGGATTAGGTGCAATTGGCTTTACGTATTTAATTGCAGGGGCAAAGAAAAATGCACCTATTTTTATGTTTGTCTTAGCTGGTGTTGTTACGTCAGCACTTTTTAATGCATTAATTTCCTTAACAAAATTTGTAGCCGATCCAGAGGAAAAACTTCCAGCCATCACTTATTGGTTAATGGGGAGTCTTGGTACAGCAACCTATAAGGAGTTGTATATTGGTGGTCCACTCATATTAATTGGAATTTTACTATTGTACTTACTACGATGGCGATTGAATATTTTAACATTGCCGGAGGACGAGGCAGAATCAATGGGAATTCCCGTTACACGTTTAAAGTGGTTCGTCATTTTCGGAGCAACTTTAATTACAGCTGCATCCGTAGCTGTTGCTGGAATTGTTGGTTGGGTTGGTTTAATTATTCCGCATGTTGCACGAATGCTAGTCGGTAATAATAATCAGTTTGTATTACCAGTATCTGTGGCTATAGGTAGTATTTATTTATTAATAATTGATGATTTAGCTCGTTCATTAACAGCAACGGAGATACCTTTATCTATTTTAACAGCAATTATTGGAGCGCCGTTCTTTGCTTATTTATTACGCCGTTCAGGAGGAGGCTGGGCATGAAAATTGAAGTGATAAACGGAAATTATCATTATGAAAAAAGACAAAAAAAATTACCTGATTTATATGCAAAAGACATCAATTTCTCATTGGAGCCTGGTGAAATAATGGCGATTCTAGGTCCGAACGGAGCAGGGAAAACGACGATGTTAAAATGTATAACGGGGTTACTTGAATGGAAAAAAGGCGAGACTTTAATAGATAGCAAACCACTTGCAGCATTAAATCGGAAAGAACTATGGAAACGCGTTGGTTATGTGCCCCAAGCGCATAAAATGGTATTTGGATTTTCTGTAGAAGAGCTTGTCGTTATGGGGAGAGCCCCGTATATTAGTACCTTAGCGCAGCCATCTGCGAAGGATTTGGAAGCGGCTCATCAAGCACTGAAGACGGTTGACATTTTACATCTTGCTAAAAAATCATGCAATGAAATTAGTGGTGGTGAGTTGCAGTTAGCTTTAATTGCAAGAACTCTTGTTTCTGAACCAGAAGTTTTGATTTTAGATGAACCAGAGTCGCATTTGGATATTCAAAAACAAATAGTTATTTTACAAACGATTAAGCGTTTATCGAAGGAACGCGGTATTTCATGCATAATCAATACCCATTACCCAAATCATGCGTTTTATCTAGCAGATCGAATCATGATGACTGCAAAAGAAAAAGGCGTCATCTATGGTAAAGTACAGGAGGTAATGACTGAAGCAAGGATGAAGGAATTTTTCGGTATTGAGTTGAAAAAAATAATATTTGAAGAAGGAGATTACCTTGTTGAAACGATGATACCAAGCGCATTAGGGACGGAGCGTAACAGTCGATAATCTCAAATGAAAAACACGGTCTCACCTTTCGTGGCGAGATCGTGTTTTATCTACATTACATGTTGAAAATTTTCCCTGGATTCATAATATTATGTGGATCAAGTGTTGCCTTGATGCTTTTCATCACTAATAGAGATGTTCCGTGCTCTGTAGATTGATATTTCATTTTTCCAATACCAACCCCATGTTCACCGGTACATGTGCCACCACGTAGTAAAGCAAATTGGACAATATGTTCATTGAAGCGGTCTGCTTTTGCCTGCTCCTCAGCATCGTTTGGATCTAACATTAACAAGGCATGGAAGTTACCGTCTCCAACATGACCTACAATTCCACCTGCAAGACCAACTTCCTCAAGCTGTTCACGAGCATATAAAACGGATTCAGCAAGCATAGATATTGGCACACAAACATCAGTCGACATAAGCTTTTTCCCTGGATATGCATGGATATATGCATAGGCCAATGAATGGCGCGCCTCCCAGAGCTTATTCCGTGCTGAATTGTCTTGTTCAAATTCAACAGAAAGACAGCCATAGTCCTCAAAAACTTCACTAGCAAAATCTATATCGGCATGCATACCTTCTTTATTTCCGTGAAATTCTAGAAATAGTGTCGGTTTTTCTTCATAGGATGTTTCATTATAAATATTTGCTTGTTTGATAGAGGCTTTATCGACCAGTTCAACACGGCCAATTGAAATGCCCGCTTGCAACAATGCGGTTACTGCACAGACAGCATCGCCAACTGTCGTAAAAACTGCACGTCCCGCCGTTACAAATTCGGGTATTCCATAGACTTGTAAAGTTAATTCTGTAAAGCAACCTAGCGTACCCTCAGAGCCAATGAAAAGGCCATTCAAGTGATAACCAGAAGAGGATTTTGCTGCTAAGCTACCGGTATGAATGACTGAACCGTCTGCAAGTACAACCTCTAAATCTCGTACTTGATCGCGCATAACACCATACCGCACTGCTGTTGTCCCGCTGGCATTCGTTGCTGCCATTCCACCAAGTGTAGCGTCAGCACCAGGGTCAACTGTGAATTGAAGTCCATGTTTTTTTAATTCTTTATTCAATTGAGCACGTGTTACACCCGGTTGTACTTTCACAAGCAGGTCATCTGGTCGAATTTCTAAAATAGCATTCATTTCAGAGAAATCGATAGAAATGCCATTTGCAATGGGAATTGCATTACCTTCCAAGCTTGAGCCAACACCAAAAGGTACGACTGGTACACGTTCCGCATGCGCAATTTTTAAGATGGCACTGACATCGGCCGTGGAACGAGGAAAGACAACGATATCTGGTAAGCTCATTGTATGATGAGATTCGTCCCTTCCATGTAGCTGCCGCACCGTTTCGTTTGTTGACACCTGTTCTTCAGATAAAATCTTTTTTAGTTGATTTACTATTAATTCTACAGCAACAGTCATTCCAATTCCTCCTAATTTTCTGATAAGTTAAACTTTATCATGCATTTATTGGAAAAGGAATGAACTGTCTATAAAAAGTTAGTGAGCAAAGGCTTTTTCAAGTTTTTGAACAAAAGCATCCTGCTCAGTGGGACTAGATTGCTGCCACCATTTTTCAAAAAACACACCAAGCCCTGGAAGTAAATGCTCTTCACCACGGCTAATTGCATCTTCGACAATATCCTTAAATTCGGCCGCTGATTGACCATGTACATTTGTCGTAATCGCATCTCTTATTTGAAAATTCATCTATTTCGCCTCCTTAGTAGTAATTTTGTCCAACCTTTTAAGAAATATGTATAGTGTGACAAATCAATTATGCCTCGGCATAATTCCGCTGTCGCTTAGATAAACAATGCGTCCGGAATCAGCTTTGTGCTTGCACGAAGATTTCCTTTCCGATTCTGTGACATCCGCCGGAGCTTTAGGCCAACAGATGTTTTTTTGCGCGAAAGCGTAATGCTACCGCATGATGTTGATCACTCAGTCGTTGTTGTTGCTGTCGCTCCGCTTTCGCACAGATAAAACCGTGTTGCTGTCGCTCCGCTTTCGCACAGATAAATTGCCGCAGGATGTGGTGCTCTTAGACTGGGTTCCTCTATCGGATGTCAGGACACCTGTTGAAAAGGAACTTAAACCAGCATTCATTTCACCACTTATAGAGGTAGGAGATGAATGCTGAAAGAAGTTAAAACATATGATTTTTGAAATATTATACTGTTGTTATGTATAAATATTAAAAAGGACTTATAAAAACTTTCTGATCATATTGACAAATGAGCGGTTCGACACCTCCTTGTATAGTAACTAAGATGAAGGTACCTAGGAATAATGGACTGTGCACAGTCGACAGGACAATAGGATGACAACACAGCATAATAAGCAAAAGTTATCACCTGAACAATCATTTGAGGAAGTATTAGAATTAGTCCAACCAATGATAACGTCGATTTTGTTAAGGTGCCGTATTTATAAAGATTTTGAGTATTATCGTCATATAGCATCCATAGCCGTGTGGGAGGCTTGGCGTAAAGCGGATCAATCAAAAGGGCTGTTTTCTGCTTATATTTATACAACCGTAAAAGGAGAAATTTTAAAAGAGCTTTCAAAGGAAAAGAGTTTTGAAAATATTCATACACCTATGGAAAATGACACGATAAATTATATTCGAGATCATGAAATGAATGAAAGCAGTCCAGTTTTTATAGAACGCATTATGTCTCATTTAAAATTTGAAGAAAGAAAAATATTACTACTTTTATATGTAGAAGGTTTTAGTTACTTTGAAATAGCAAAAGAACTAGGTATATCTGTGGACGCAGTTAAAAAAAGACGTACAAGAATAATGATTAAGCTTCGTGAGTTATTATAAATAGTACGATAAGCATCAAAGGTATGCTAATTTCATAACTGAACATTGGCATACTTTTTATATTTGCATACAAATTCCAATAAAAATGCTATGATTTGTAAGAAGTCAAAGAAAAATACAATTTTTAATGTTATTTTTCCTTTGGGTAGATCATATTACCTATCTAATTTGATTATTGGTATGGAGGGTTTCTGTTGGAGAATTGGTTGAAACAATTAGAGATAGAAAAGAAAGAGATTTGGTATATAGTATTGCCACTATTGCTAGTGTTGCCACTATTAGGTTTAAGTAATCAGGTATTTGGTTCTTTTGAGGAAGAAAGTTATATTTGTTTGAATTTGATTATACAAATACTAATTATTGTTTTTACAATGGCAATCGCTATTCAATCTTGGCTCGTTTTTTCACACTTATTATCGAGTCAAACATTATACATAGGTAATTTATTTTTTATCATCGCCTTGTTTGAATTAGTGAGCGTGGTTATCGCTCAATATCCAATGGCTGATACACTATATTTGGAAATATGGTTGGATTTAATCATGCGTTTATGCTTATCAATCGGTTTTGTTTTTATTATTTTAAAGCCAAAAAAACGCTTAACGATGAATGATCGTAATTATACATATTGCAGTTCCTTATTATTTGTCCTACTGAGCCTTTTTCTAGTGTATCTCTCTTCAAAATATTTTTTACTTGAAGAACAATTGTTGCTGAAAGCAAGCGCTATTGCTCATTTAATGTCTGCGGTCTTACAAGGTGTAACGATAGTGATTTTGAGTAAATATATAAAAAAGTTGCCAAAACGAGTTATATGGCTTATTAGCGCAGCAACTTATTTAATTATTAGTGATATTTTCTTTGCGTTCATCAAAGACTTGAAATCAATTTGGGGCTTTCCTGCATTAATTTATCAATTTTTTGCATTCTTCTTTTTCCTAAAAGCTATTTATTATACAACTGTTGAAAAACCATATACACAACTTTTAAAAATAAAGCGAGATCTTGAGCATTCGCAGCAGGAGCTTCATTTTCAAGCTTATCATGATGATATTACTAAGCTTCCAAATGAACATTTGTTATTGAAAACTTTAAAAGAGGAATTACATGACAATAGTCGTCAAAAAGCAATCATTGCAATCGAAATTGATCGCCTTGCTGCTATTCGTTCATCTATAGGTATTAGCTATTCTAATACAATGATGAAGCTCGTAGCTGAGAGAATTCAAGCTATATTACCCCCTCATTATTTTGCTACAAAGCTTCATGAGGGACAGTTTATTATTTATATTAATCATGTGAAGACAAGAGAAGAGTTGCTACAATTTTGCTTGAACTTGAAGAGTATTATGAAAAAACCATTACAAGTACAACTTTTTCCACTTAACGGAAATCTTAATATTGGCATTGCCCTGCATGAAGAAGATTGCTCAGGTGAAGAGCTTTTAATGCACGCTCAGTTAGCGATGAGAGAAGCGGGTCAAATACCTCAAAGAGTTCTTTTTTATAAGCCGTATATGTCAAATGGCATTGCTGATCGTATATTGATTGAGCAAGAGCTTCATAAAGCATTAGCTAATGAAGAATTTTACTTGGATTTTCAGCCTCAAGTAAATTTAAAAACGGGTAAAATCGAATCGGTGGAAGCGCTAGTACGTTGGCGTCATCCGACCCGTGGATTTGTTTCACCTGAGTTGTTTATCCCAATTGCAGAAGAATCTGGTCTAATTATTCCTTTAGGAAAATGGATTTTAGAAATGGCGTGCACTCAAGCGAAGACATGGAAGGAGCAAGGTTTGCCACCAATGAAGGTTGCTGTGAATGTATCCATTGGACAGTTATTCCAGCAAGATTTAGTGCATATGGTGCAAGAAATCTTACAACGTACAAATTTAGAACCTCAATATTTACAATTAGAAATTACAGAAAGTATGACGATGAACATTGATCAAATAACTCAGCTACTTCATGAGTTAAAGGCAATTGGTATACAAATTGCTGTTGATGACTTTGGGACAGGGTATTCGTCGCTTTCGTATTTAAAAGATTTTCCAATCGATTGTTTAAAAATTGATCGGGCGTTCGTTCGAAATATACAGCATAATTCAAATGATAAAGCGCTCGTTTCTATGATTTTATCAATGGCCAAGCATTTGAGATTAAAGGTTGTTGCTGAAGGAATTGAAGAAGTGGAGCAACTTGCTTTCCTGATTGACGGTGGTTGCGATTATATTCAGGGTTATTTGTTTAGTAAGCCGATTTCAGCAGAACAGATTTCCAATAACTTTAACGAGATATACAGTCGAGCAAGAGATATTTTAACAGAGTTAAAATATGAAGAGGATTTCGTCATTTAAAGTTGAGATTTTCAGTGGTGAAAAATAGAGCGATGGATAGAGCAACCAAAGCGATGGGGAGAAGAGCTGAAATGACGGATAGAGAAGTCAACAATGGATAGAGCAGTCAAAATGATGGAAAGAATAACTGAAGCGACGGAAAGAGCAGTCAAAGCGACGGAAAGAAGAACCAAAGCGACGGAAAGAACCGTCAAAATGATGGATAGAGCAGCCAAAATCATGGATAGAACCGTCAAAATGATGGATAGAGCAGCCAAAATCGTGGATAGAACCGTCAAAATGATGGATAGAGCAGCCAAAATCGTGGATAGAACCGTCAAAATGATGGATAGAACCATCAAAATGATGGATAGAGAAGCCAAAATCGTGGATAGAACCATCAAGGCGACGGATAGAAGTTAGAATGATGAAGTGGTTGATTGGAATCAAGGCTGGTCGACTCCTTGCGGCTCATCGGACGCCCCCAGAAATCGCCTAGTCGGAACGGAAATCAAACACTCGATTTGACGTAATAGGAATTTTATTGACATAATAAACATGAAAACTGCTTACTTCATCACAGGAAGTAAGCAGTTTTTTATTTGATGGTAAAGTTTAATGAACGAGGTACTCTTCTTTTAATTCTCCTATGTCCACTTCGGATCGTTCCTCTAAAGACCGACGTAAATGGACAGTTGCAGTTTTACCATCATCATGAAGTTTGTCAATCCAAATAGATACGCCATTATAGCTTACTTCATATTCTTTTGGTGAGGCGACAATTTCTTGTGCACGTGTAAATTCCACTTGAAGGCCCCCTTATTTTTTTGTCTTGCCTTCTTTAGTGACTGAATTTATCATGTTCATAAACTCTTGAGAAAACTCTTCACTAACTTTGTCAGGCGCTATTTTTTGGTTTTTTGGCGTTTGAGGCAATGACCCTTTATTGGCGCTTTTACCTTGCTTATTGTCTCTTCCCATGTTCAGTTTCTCCTTTCGTTTTGATATTTCTTAATATGGCTTTGAATTGATTTTTTTATCATGGGAAAAACTAGGGAAAGGTAAGCATTTATTGTATATATGTTTAGTGCTTTTTGTGTTAATAGATAAATGAGCATACTAAGCGTAAAAAGGTGCTAAACTCCAAGACCTATTTAACGACCTCATGATCAATCCTTTTGGACAAAGAGGTGTATTGAAAATCCTTTAGAACCGAAATCACCCTCACCATCACGATGAGTCTTTATTTATAATGAAATCTTTTTGATAGAAAAACCATTATTTAATAACGCCCAGTTTTGCGGGAAAGGGAAGCCTAACGCCCAATAGCTAATACCTCGAAGATTATATTCTTTCGTCATGTCAAACTTAGCTTGTGCACTTCTAGCATCTTCAAACCATACCTCATGATTTCTACCTTGTTTATCAACATAACGGAAATACGGTGACTGAGCAGTTCTATCATATTGAATGGTTGCGCCATGTTTTATAGCTCTGTTAAGGGCTTCTTGAGAGCTGAATGTTTCTGCCTCTTGGCCTTTAACATGCGGTAGAAGCCAATCGCGAGCATAAATTTGAAAGCCTAAAAATATTTTATTAGCAGGCATAACGGATAAAGCATATTCCACAACTTTTCTCATCTCGTTAATGGGTGAAATGGCTTGTGGTGGACCAAGTCGGTATCCCCACTCATATGTCATCAAAATGACAAAGTCTGCAATTCTTCCGTGTGCTTCATAATCATGTGCCTCATATAAAGTTCCTGCCTGCGTTGCGCTCGTTTTTGGCGCAAGTGCCGTTGATACTAGGAATCCTTTTGGATGAAGACGATCAACAGCTAATTGGAGGAAAGTGTTGTAATTCTCCCGATCTGCTGGAAGAACGTTTTCAAAATCAACGTTTAGAACTTTATAGCCCTTTTCCTGCATCACTTGCAAAGTATTGTTGATAACCTTTTCCCGTAAATCTGCACTAGATAAAATAACATGTGATAAGTTGGAACCGGCTTCTGTGGAAGAGAAATTCGTAAGGGTCAACATAGGTGTAATGTTCTTTGCAATAGCTGCATCGATCATTTCTTTATCCTTTATAGGCTGTAATGTCCCATCCTCCTTCACCATATAAGCAAAGGGACTAAAATAAGTTAGTAGATGACCGATTGCGTTAATCGACTGTACGGCTTCTTTAGGCTCTTGATACGTATAAGCATTTACTTCAATGGTAGGCTTTGCTCTCGGAATAATCAAATGCGCACCAGCATAAATCATGTTTGGATTGGAAATTCCATTTTCTAAAACAATTGCTTGAACAGTCGTTCCAAATTGTGTAGCAATTTGCGATAGAGTTTCTCCTGGCAGCACAATATGTGTAGTGGGTGGAATAATTAGTCTAGTTCCAGGTGTTAAAACATCTGGATTTGTTAAATGATTTTCTGTGATAACCGATTGCATAGTCACCCCGTAATGTTGGGAGATCGACCATAAGGTGTCACCCTTTTTTACAATATGGGTTGTGTAAGGGGAAGGGATAACGAGTGATTGCCCGATTACTAATTGATCTGGATTAGATAAAGCGTTTAATTGGATAATGGAATTGATAGGTACAGAATAGCTGTTTGCAATTTGCCAAAGTGTTTCACCAGCGCTCACAACATGAATAATCATAAGGACACCTCCTTAGTAGTTTCAATATAGCATCATATGTATGAATAAAGAGAATGAGCATTTATCTTTCATTTTTAAGCGATAAAAATTCCGATTTTCATATTCTTTCCAAGTGATAAGCATAGGATAAAACATATGTATTGCATCATTTGAGAGAGGAGCTGTATGTTGAAGAAAGTAAAGCTCACAGGAAGAATTGTTATCCCTAAAGATCCGGACTATGAGCAAGCAAGAACAAATAATAACTTAAATGATCCCAAATTTCCCGGTATCATTGTATTTTGTCGACATACGAAAGATGTTATCAATGCATTAAGATGGGCAAGAGAAAATAATGAATTATTTCGAATCAGAAGTGGAAGACATAACTATGAAAATTATTCATTATTAAATGAAGGTCTTGTTATAGATGTTAGTGATATGAATGACATAACCATTAACCGGCAAGATAGGACAGCAAGAATTGAAGCGGGCGCTAATTTAGGAAAAGTGTATCGGATATTATGGGAAAATGGTTTTACAATCCCGGCAGGAACTGAAGGTAGTGTAGGGGTTGTTGGTTTGACACTTGGTGGCGGAATTGGCATGCTATCGCGTCCGTTTGGGCTAACATGTGACAATTTACTTGAACTTGAAATGGTTGTTGCAAATGGTCATGAAGGGGCTGAAGTAATCCAAGCTGACAAGGAGAAAAATAGTGATTTATTTTGGGCAAGTTGTGGCGGGGGCGGTGGGAATTTTGGCATCGTTACAGCGCTTACATTTAAACTGCATCCTATTTCTAACGTATCGATTTTCTCCATTACATGGGGATGGGAAGATTTTGAACGAGCCTTTGACACATGGCAAAAATGGGCGCCATATACAGATGAACGCTTGACCTCACAGATTGAGCTTAAATCTAAGGAAGTGGGCGAAATTGTTGCTCAAGGTGAGTTTATAGGTACGGCATCTGAGTTAAAGAAACTACTACGTCCATTAAGGAAAACAGGTTCACCAACGAATATATGGATAAAGGAAGTACCGTATATTAAAGCTGTAGAATTTTTTGACTTACCGAGCGGTAACAAACCAGCCTTCCGTAAAAGGTCAGGATCCTTTATTGAAAGGCCATTCCCTCATGCTGCTATTGTAAAAATGAAAGAATTTTTAACGAACGCTCCAAATAGAGACACGACCATTTGGCAGCAATCTCTTAGAGGTGCGATAAGTCAAATTGCGTCAAACCGAACAGCTTATTATTATAGGAATGCTTTGATTGCTCAGGAGTATAATACTTCATGGAAAAAAGCTAAAGAAGAAGAAAAAAATATTCAGTGGGTGGAAAATTTAAGAAGGGCTTTGTCACCTTACACTGCTGGTGATTATGTGAATTTCCCAGATCGTTTTATAAAAGATTGGCCAACTGCCTATTATGGTCGTAATCTTAGAATGCTTAGAGAGGTAAAAGGAAAATACGATCCGTTTAATGTATTTCATTTTCCTCAAAGTATTCCGCCAAATAAAAAATGGCTTTAAATGAGGAAGATGAACTGCCCATAAAAGCCTGATTGTGAAGACTAATAATCAGTGGGGAGGAAAGAACCCCCACTGATTAAAGTTTCACTTTATCTCTACTATTTTTCTGCAAGTATTTTATTGATCGCTGGAATATCAGCGGGAGCAAAATTAAGATTTAGCAGCTCATTTCGAGGAACCCATCTAATTTCAGTATGTTCTAGCAGGACCGGCTCTCCTTTTGTAATTGACGCTTTAAATGTTTCTAAGCGTACGATAAATTTTTCATATTCATAAATGGTATCCTCAACCTTTTCGCCAACTTGTATAGAGCAATTAAATTCCTCTAATATTTCACGAATTAAGGCTTGATCAGGCGATTCGCCCTCTTCGATTTTACCACCAGGGAATTCCCAATAATTTGCTAGTACCATATTAGGATTTCTTAACGCACAAAAAATTTCGTGCTTATCATTTTCAATAATTGCACCGACTACATGTACATTTTTTTTCATTTATTTCACCCTCAAATTTATGTCTCTATTAGAAAAGCCATCACCCAAAATGGGAATTGTTTTGTATTTCTAAAATATTGAAAATTATAACATGTATTTTTGTGATTTTATATTTATTGGGGGTGATAATTACAATTCGATTCCTTAAAAGAACGTTGATTTTAAAAAAATGAGCTTTAACAATTAAACTGTTTTTTGCATGGCTATGTAATTTATCGTTTTCTACTGTATAATAATGAACAATATATAGGAAAAAGGCGGTACGAGGTACGATGAAAAGAATTGAATCTACGCAAAATGCGTTAGTGAAATATTGGAAGAAGCTTGCTACAACACGTAAAGAGCGTGAAAGATCTGGAGAATTCCTAGTAGAGGGATTCCACTTGGTGGAAGAAGCATTAAAAAATACGGAGCAGGTGATGCAACTAATTGTACGTGAAGGTGTAGAATTACCAATGCTTTGGCCGATTGATAATGTGGCCATCGTTGAGGTAACGGCGGCTGTTGCCAAGGAGTTTGCTGAAACGGAGACATCTCAAGGTGTATTTGCGGTTTGTAAGCAGCCTTTGTTAGACGAAGATGTAATGGCCACGTGGCGCAAGGTGCTACTAATTGATGCCGTGCAAGATCCAGGAAATATTGGGACGATGATTCGTACTGCAGATGCAGCTGGTTTGGATGCAGTCATACTCGGTAAGGGCTGTGCGGATTTATATAATCCTAAAACGCTTCGTTCTGCACAAGGCTCACATTTCCATATCCCGGTCATTCGTGGTGATTTAGAGGAATGGATTGAGCAGCTACAAAATAATGGTGTACCAGTATTTGGGACTGCTTTAGATGAGGATGCAGTTGTCTATAGTGATATTGAACATACTGGTGCATTCGCGATCATGATGGGGAATGAAGGTAGTGGTATTCATCCACAACTACTTTCGATGACAGATCAAAATATTATTATTCCAATTTTGGGGCAAGCAGAGTCTCTAAATGTAGCAGTGGCAACAGGAATCGTTTTATATGGATTTGTTAAGTAGGTAATAGAAGTGTTGCAACTGTACTAATCATCACAGTTGTGGGTGACATTTTTTAATATAGGCACTGATATTAGTTGATTGTAGTGGAGGCTGGGCGACTCCTTGGGGATCAGCGATAGAGGAACGAAGGCTAAAAGCATCACATCCTGTGATAACGCCTTCGTGACCAACATCGTGTTGGCCCGAGACCCTGCAGCGAAGCGAAGCGGTTCATCGGACGCCCCCAGGAAGCTTTGCTCTGTGCGAAAGCGAAGCGGCAGCAACAAATGTTTTCTGTAGCGAAAGCAAAGCGTCAGCAACAAATGTTTTCTGTAGCGAAAGCAAAGCGTCAGCTACAAATGTTTTCTGTGCGAAAGCGAAGCGGCAGCAACAAAGCGCCCAGTCGGAACGGAAATCAACCACACGTGATAAACTAAAATTGCCGATAAAGCCATTATATTGCTGTTAATAGGCACATGGCTCTTGATTTGAATTGGTATAGTATTGTATAATCACTGTTAAAATGTAAACGAAAATGCTTTGACCGGGAAGTAGTAAAGATTGTGAATGGACGACAGGGAGCGCAGGCCGAAGATTGAGAGCCAGTGCCGTACCAATGCAGTTTTGAATTCATCCTGCGAGCAGCTACCGGGACCAGCGAAACGCTGTAAAGGTATGCCGGCTTTAATCTAGTCGTTATGTCAATGAAGTGATTGTTAGGAATTTTCCTTGCAATAACTAGGGTGGTACCGCGAATATGTCCTCGTCCCTTTTTTTAGGGGCGAGTTTTTTTATGCCATCAACAAAATTGGCATGGATTTGAACAAGGAGGGTTTATTACATGGAAGAACAATTAAAACAATTAGAGCAAGAAGCACTTGCTAAAATTGAAGCGGCAGCAAATTTAAAGGAATTAAATGATGTGCGAGTAGCATATCTAGGGAAAAAAGGACCTATCACTGATTTATTAAAAGGTATGGGGAAATTATCAGCTGAGGAACGCCCAAAAATGGGTGCTTTAGTCAATACAGTTCGTGAAAATGTAACTGCTGTATTAGAGGAAAAGGTAACTGTGCTAGAGGAAGCAGCAATTGCTGAAAAATTAGCAAGTGAGTCGATTGATGTCACTTTACCTGGCCGTGAAATTAAAGTTGGCAATCGTCATCCATTAACACGTGTTATTGAAGAAATTGAAGATTTATTTATCGGTATGGGCTATGAAATTGCTGAAGGACCGGAAGTGGAAAAGGATCACTATAACTTCGAGGCACTAAACTTACCGAAGGGACATCCTGCTCGTGATATGCAAGATTCGTTCTATATTTCCGAGGAAATATTATTACGTACGCATACTTCTCCTGTGCAAGCTCGCACGATGGAAGAGAAGAAGGGTGAATCAATTCGCATTATTTGTCCAGGGAAAGTATTCCGTCGTGACAACGATGATGCTACACACTCTCACCAATTCATGCAAATTGAAGGGTTAGTGATTGGTGAAAATATTCGCATGAGTGACCTTAAAGGTACACTTGATACATTAGCGAAAAAAATGTTTGGTGCGGAGCGCGAAATTCGACTTCGCCCAAGCTTCTTCCCGTTCACAGAGCCATCTGTTGAAATGGATATTTCTTGCTTCAAATGTGGTGGTTCTGGCTGTAACGTATGTAAAGGTACAGGCTGGATTGAAATTTTAGGAGCTGGTATGGTGCATCCAAATGTACTTGAAATGGCAGGCTATGATCCGAAGAAAGTATCAGGCTTTGCATTCGGTATTGGTGCTGAACGTATCGCAATGTTGAAATATGGTGTCGACGATATTCGTCATTTCTATACAAGTGACACACGTTTCTTATCACAATTTGAGCGAACAGAAGCGTAAGGGGGATAACAAATGTTAGTATCATTAGATTGGTTAAAAGATTATGTAAGTACACAGGATTTAACACCTGAGGAGTTAGCTGAAAAAATTACGCGCTCTGGAATTGAAGTAGATGCAGTAATTGACCGTGCTAACGCAATGGATAAAGTTGTTGTCGGCTATGTCGTATCAAAGGAGAAACACCCTGAAGCAGATAAATTAAATATTTGCCAAGTGGATGTTGGTGAAGCTGAACCACAACAAATTATTTGTGGTGCTCCAAACGTTGATGCTGGTCAAAAAGTTATTGTCGCTCGTCCTGGTGCACATTTACCAGGCGGCATTAAAATAAAAAAAGCGAAACTTCGCGGACATGAATCAAACGGTATGATTTGTTCATTACAAGAGTTAGGAATCGAAGGGAAACTAGTTCCTAAAGCATATTCTGAAGGTATTTATGTGCTTCCTAAGGGTGCAGAGGTCGGTTCAGATGCCCTTGCTATTTTAGGTTTACGTGACACAGTATTAGAGCTTGGTTTAACACCAAACCGCTCAGATGCACTGTCAATGCTAGGTGTGGCGTATGAAGTTGGCGCAATTTTATCTGAAGAAGTGAAGTATCCAGAAATCGCCTACAGCACATCTTCTGAAAAAGCAGAAGACATGTTAAAGCTTCGAGTAGAAGATTTACAAGCGAACCCAATGTATGTAGCAAAAGTTGTGAAAAACGTAAAAATCGCGGAATCACCGATGTGGCTACAAAATCGCTTAATGGCAGCAGGTGTACGCCCTCATAATAATGTTGTCGATGTAACGAACTACATTTTAATGGAATACGGTCAACCGCTTCATGCCTTTGACTACGATAGTCTTGCAACAAATGAAATCGTAGTGCGTAAAGCAACAGAAGGCGAAAAAATTACTACTTTAGATGACCAAGAGCGTACATTAAAAGCAACAGATTTAGTCATTACAAATGGCAAAGAGCCAGTAGCTATCGCAGGTGTAATGGGTGGTGCAAACTCTGAAGTAAATGATTCTACAACAACGGTTGTGATCGAATCTGCTTATTTCGATGGTTTAACTGTACGTCAAACATCACGTCATCTTGGACTGCGTTCAGATGCTTCTGCTCGCTTTGAAAAGGGTGTTGACCCTAACCGTGTATTACCAGCTGCAGAACGTGCTGCAGCACTACTAGCTGAACTAGCTGGTGGTGAAGTGTTAGAGGGAACATGCATCGTGGATGAACTAGATAAATCACCGGCACGTGTTGTCGTTTCTCCAGATTTTATTAATGAACGTTTAGGTATGAAAATTTCATTAGAAGAAATGTTGACTATTTTAGAGCGTCTTAAATTTGGCGTAGAAGCAGCAAATGGTTTACTAATCGTTGATGCACCAACACGTCGTCAAGATATTAAAATTGAAGAAGATATTGTAGAAGAAATTGCTCGTTTATATGGCTATGATGAAATCCCGATGACTTTACCAGAGGGAGCAAACCAAGTAGGTCGTCTAACACCATATCAAGCAAATCGTCGTGTAGTTCGTAACTATATGGAAGGGGCAGGCCTTTACCAAGCTGTCACTTACTCATTAACTTCAGATGCATTGTCACAACGCTTTGCATTGAAAGCTGAGCCAGTAACACGTTTACTAATGCCGATGAGTGAGGACCGTTCAACACTACGTCAAAGTCTTATCCCACATTTAATTGAAGCTGCTGCATATAATGTTGCACGTAAAGCTGACAATGTGGCATTGTATGAAATCGGTTCAGTATTCCTTGGTCAATCAGAAGAGGGGCTACCATACGAGGAAGAGCATATGGCTGCAGTAGTTACAGGAAAATGGCTTGACCATGCTTGGCAAGGGGAGAAAAAAGCAGTAGATTTCTTCGTCTTAAAAGGCATTGTAGAAGGTGTTATCGGTAAGCTCGGTTTAGAGGACCGTATTTCATTTGTGAAAGCTGAAGTAGATGGATTACATCCAGGACGTACTGCTAGCATTCTTTTAGACGGTGAACAAGTGGGTATTATCGGTGGATTACATCCAGCAGAGCAAAAAGCATGGGGTGTAAAAGACACATATGTAATGGAAATGAATCTAGTAACATTATTAAATGCTAATGCAAAAGAAGCACCTCTTGGTTATACACCAGTGCCTCGCTTCCCAGCAATGTCTCGTGATATTGCACTTATCATGGACCGTACAACAACAGCTGGAGAGGTTATTGCTGCGATTCGCTCAGCAAGCGTGAAATTATTGAAAGACGTTCGTGTATTCGACGTATATGAAGGTGAAAAAATGGAGGCTGGTAAAAAATCAGTTGCATTCTCCCTAACATACTTCGATCCAGAACGTACTTTAACAGATGAAGAGGTTGTTGCAGCACATAACAAAGTGTTAAAAGCTATTGCAACAATTGAAGGTACAGAAGTACGCTAATTTTCAACTTCTTTCAGCATATATGTTTTGTACCGAACGCGTAGCGACAAGTACAGATGTACCTCTAAAGCGCTGAAAGAAGTTAAAGCGTCCGGACGCTATTATGCCGAGGTATTATTGATTATGTTTTTGTGAGCTGTCTTTTAATGAGGCAGCTTTTCGTTTTATTCACATCATTTTTATTGGAAGTGTGAGAGAAATAAAGCGCTAAAGAGAAGACTTTAAGTAAATTTACATGTTTAAGTATTTCGCAATATTTAGAAATAACAAAAAATAAATTTTTGATTTATATTTGTGTATAGTATAATTTGGATAGAAAATTTTACTATTGGGGTGGTAGTTATTATGAAAAATCATCGAAAAAGAAGAGGCTTTTCCATGCGAGCCCGATTAATATGGGCGTTTACCTTGACACTTTTAATCCCCAGTATTGCTATTGGTACGTTTTCATATTTGAAGGCTTCTGATCAATATGACAAGGAATTAAGTAATAGCTCGCGGGAAAATGTTGATTTATTAAATACACTAATTTCAAATGAGATATCACCTATTCAAAGTGATGTGGAGTATTTAGCTGCTTCTTTTAATAAAAATGTGCAAGATGTAGACGCTTTAAAGGAATTAGAAAAATATAACGCTTTACATAGTAATGTCTCTGTTGTCAATTTAGCAATTGAGGGGCACAAATTTATGCGTGAACCATATGCTAAATCCTCAGCCGATTATGATCCATTTACGCGACCATGGTACTTAAAGGCTATTGAATCACCAGGCAAAAACGTTATGGTTGATCCATATAAATCAACGATTACAGGTGAATTAATATTAGCAGTATCAGCTGGTTTACAGGATCGTTCAGGGGCTATTTCTATTGGTCTAAATTTAGACGGAATTTCCGAACTAGTGAAATCAGTGGAGATTGGTAATAACGGCTATGCTACATTAGTAAATGCCAATAATCTTATTATTGCTGATCCACAATTAGAAGTAGGATCGGAGCTCAAAAAGTCATATATAGAAAAGATACAAGGAAAAGAAGAAGGTAGTTTTACCATTGAAGAAGATGGGAAAAAGCATCGAGTGTTTTTTACTACCAATAAACTAACGGGATGGAAAATTATTGGTATTATGGATTTGGCAGACGTAGCAGCTATCACAAAACCAATATTAATAAACACGATGACCGTTATTGTCATTGCTCTAATCGTATTTGGAATCATTGGTGCTTTCATTATAAGAACAATCACTCAGCCATTAAATAAGTTGTCAACAGTAGCTGAGCAGGTAGGAGATGGTGATTTACGTAATTTAATTGACATTAAAAGACATGATGAGATAGGTAAATTGGCGGATATATTCAATAAAATGATTCTATCTTTACGTGGTGTAGTTGGTAACATTGGTGAGGAATCCAATCAGTTAGCAGCATCATCGGAGGAACTTACAGCAAGTACAGCAGAAAATAAACGAGCTACATCGCAAATTGTTGATTCCATTCAAACATTTGCTGAAACGGTTGATTTGCAAGCCGAAACAATTAATGATAGCACTAACGCTGTACTTGAAATGTCTTCATCCATTCAACAAATTGCCGTTAAGTCCGATACCGTTAATGAGATGTCGAATAAAGCAATGGAGGCTGTTGTGATAGGAGACCAAACTATTCAAACAGCAATTGGCCAAATGAAAATGATTCAAAGTACTGTCCAAGCACTTGAAAACACCGTACAAACACTAAGTGAACGTTCAAATGAAATCGGACGTATTGTAGAGGCTATTACGCAAATTGCTGATCAAACGAATCTTTTAGCTCTAAATGCTGCAATTGAAGCTGCTCGTGCAGGTGAGCATGGAAAAGGTTTTGCAGTTGTTGCTGATGAGGTGCGAAAGCTTGCTGAGCAATCCGCACAATCAACAATGCAAATAAAAGATATCATTGATTATATTCAAGCCGATACAAAACTAGCGGTTGAATCAATGGCTGCTGGTTCAGCCGAGGTATTAAAGGGAATTGATGTAACAAATATGGCAGGAAAGTCATTCAAAGAAATTAGTGATAATGTACAAAGTGTAACCTATGAAATAGGACAAATTTCAGAGACAGCAAAAGTTATTTCTGAACATTCCAATCAAGTGGCAATAGGAATTGAAAGTGTGCTTCAGCGAACAAATGAAAATACAGCAAGTGCACAAAATATTTCCGCCGCAACAGAGGAACAGCTTGCTTCTATGGAAGAAATCGCTGCATCGGCAGAAGCCCTTGCTAAAATGTCTGAAAATCTACAACAAACCATTAGACAGTTTAAATATTAGGCTAAACAAAAATCTGATCATAATAAGTTTTTGATATAAAGAATTTCGCTAACTACAATAGAGAACAAGTTGTGTATAACTTGTAATCTGCTGGAGTATAGCGAAATTTTTTTGTCTAATAGACCAATATTATTTCATCTTTTTAGCTTTCTCAGTATTCGCAAAATGCCATTTCGTTATGGAACGTAAAAATTCCTCACCTTGTTTCCGCCAGATGCGTGCTGCTAATGCATCTACTTTCGCTGAAGCTCCCTTCAACAACTCTATCCCAGCAATCTCGCTTAGACGGTCCATTTCTTTTAAAAATGCAGCACGAGCTAATATCGATGCAGTTGCTACGGAAAGATGTAGTTGCTCGGCCTTCGTAGAAAATAGCACATTCTCCCGAACAATATCTCGTTCATTTTTTAAGTAATTGTAATAAACGCCGCGTTCCGCAAACTGATCTATCAAAATATGTTCTGGTTTTTCGGGCGCCATTTTCGCCAGTGCATTTTTAAGTGCTCGATTGTGCATCATAGCTTTCATTTTACCTTGAGAGTAGCCTCGTGATTGAAATTCGTTATATTTTTCATTGCGTAGTACAAGTACACTATGGACACAAGCTGCACGTAAATCAGGGGCTATTTTACGCATGTAATCATCCGTTAGCATTTTTGAGTCCTTGACACCAAGTTCGTTTATAAGCGCAATTTTTGATGATGGGACATATACGGCTGCAACTGTTATTGGACCGAAATAATCACCAGTACCAGTTTCGTCTGAGCCTAGCACCGACATCGTAGCAAAACCTTCTGGAAGAACGTCGCCCTTTACTCCTAACGACGATGATTTTTGTGTATTTTTTACTTCTATGTTTCCCCAGCGAGCAGCTTCTCGCTCAGCTCCTCCCCCCTGGAACATTAATTTACCTGATTTGTACATCGTAATTGCTGTATCTGGGAGCTTTGCGGCAAAGATAACACCTGGAGCTTTACGCTCTATAAAATGGTTTGCATAGTATGACATCACCTCTTTTTGTATATTTGTTGATATGGAAAGTACAATATTTGACATTTGCTCGTTCCTTTCTGTCCTCATTGTTCACAATTTTATACCTTTCATGGTATGATAATAAATAGCTTTTTTGTGTAAGCGGCTCACAATAAAAAAATTCGTGAGCACAAAAATTTTTAAAGGAGGGTGCGACTATGGAAAATCAAGAAAAGAATAAAATTTCTGTGGAAATCTACGGTCATACATATAAAATGGTCGGCTCTGAATCCATGGGACATATGCGACTTGTCGCTTCAATTGTTGATGACCGTATGCGCGAAATGAATGTACATAATCCCTCTCTTGATAGCACAAAGCTCGCCGTTCTTACAGCAGTAAATACCGTTCATGATTATTTACTATTAAAAGAACAAATGGAAAAACTAGAAGAAGAATTGAAAAAATTAAAGGGTTGAAGTGAATGTTAGATTTAATCATATTAGTGGTGCTATTAGCCGGGCTCATCGTTGGTGCAAAACGTGGTTTCATTGTTCAGATGATGCATATCGTTAGCTTTATAGTTGCCCTAATAGTTGCGTATATCTATTATAAACCATTAGCACAAAAATTTGTGTTTTGGGTTCCGTATCCAGGTGTAACGGATTCAGGTAGTCTTGGAGTAGTTATTGATAGCCTGGATTTAGACCGCACTTTTTACCGTGTCATTGCATTTGCAGTTATTTTCTTTGCGGTGAAAATTACAATGCAAATTGTGGCATCGATTTTTGATTTTATAGCGTATTTACCTGTGTTAGGTACAGTGAATCGCTGGCTTGGAGCATTGTTTGGCATGATTGAAAACTATTTAATTATGTTTATTTTGCTGTACATTCTTGCTTTATTGCCAGTTGCTTCTATTCAAAGTTTAATGTCGAAGTCGTTGTTAAGTGGTCTCATTTTGGAACACACCCCAATTATTACAAGTATGTTTCAAAATTGGTGGTATATTTATATGCAATAGCAAACTGTGCACTTCTCTCGGTTTTGAGGGAAGTGTTTTTACGATAGGAGGAATTCCCAATGAACAAAAAAACAATTATTCGCACATTTGAAAAAATTGCATTGTATATGGAATTACAAGGGGAAAATCCATTCAAAGTGTCTGCCTTTCGAAAAGCTGCTGCCGCACTTGAGGGGGACGAGCGCTCGTTAAGTGAGATGGAAGATGTAACAAAGCTTAAGGGTATAGGTAAAGGTACAGCTGCGGTTATTGAGGATTTAATGACAAATGGTGAATCAAGCTTATTAAAAGAGTTAGAAGAAATTGTACCAAAAGGATTGCTCCCGCTATTAAAACTTCCAGGCTTAGGTGGTAAAAAAATTGCTAAGCTTCATCAAGAGTTAGGGGTTGATTCTGCGGAAAGTTTAAAGGTTGTTTGTGAGGAAGGTAAAGTTCGTGAGCTAGCAGGCTTTGCAGCTAAGACCGAAGAAAAAATTTTAAAGGAACTTGCAAATTTAGCAAATCGATCAGAACGTTTACCGATTTGGCAGCTGGAGCCAGTTGTTTTACAAATTGAAGCTCTTCTAGGTAGTATGGAAGAAGTAGAACGTTTTTCTGTTGCAGGAAGCTTCCGTCGTGCAGCTGAAACAAGTAAAGATATTGATTTTATTGTTGTAACTGAAGCAGTAGAAACTGTACGTGAAAAGTTACTGAATGAGCTTTCTGTACAAGAAGTCGTAGCAGCTGGTGATACAAAAATTTCAGTTATTTTAGATCTAGATGAGCCTGTAAGTGTAGATTTCCGATTAGTAAGAGATGTAGAATATGCAACAGCTTTGCATCATTTCACAGGCTCGAAAGATCACAATGTACGCATGCGTCAAATTGCTAAAGCCCGTGGTGAAAAAATTAGTGAATATGGTGTAGAGCAGGCTAATGGCACCGTATTAACGTTTAAGGATGAAGAAGAATTTTTTGCGCATTTTGATTTACCATTTATTCCACCGAGTTTGCGTACAGGAACATCGGAATTTGACAAAACGGATGACATTAAAAGTCTAGTGAAAATAGAAGATATTAAAGCAGATTTGCATATGCATACGACTTGGTCTGATGGTGCATACTCTATAGCTGAAATGGGCGAAGCATTGATTGCGTGTGGCTATCAGTATAGTGTTATTACTGACCATTCACAATTTTTAAAAGTAGCGAATGGTCTAACGCCAGAGCGCTTAACAAAGCAACGTGCTGAAATTGAGGCGTTTAATGAAGCACATCCTGATTTCCATTTATACGCGGGGACAGAAATGGATATTTTGCCGGATGGTTCCCTAGATTTTGAGGATGATGTGCTAAAAGAATTAGATTTCGTCATTGCCTCTATTCACTCTAGCTTTACACAATCGCAGGACAAAATTATGGCACGTTTACTTACGGCGATGCAAAATCCGTACGTTCATATGATTGCACATCCAACTGGTCGCATTATTGAGGATCGTAATGGCTATAATCCTGATATGGGACAATTAATTTCGTGGGCAAAGGAATATGGTAAAATTTTAGAGTTAAATGCGAATCCATATCGTCTTGATTTATGTGTTGAGCATTTAGAAATGGCAATGGCCGCTGGTGTGCCCGTAGCAATCAATACGGATGCCCATGATATTGCTCATTTACGCTTTATGGATATTGGGGTGCGCTATGCAAACAGAGCATGGTTAAAAAAGGATATGATTGTGAATACATGGACGCGAGAACAATTTGAAGCGTTTATTCGACGAAATAAATAGATTGAGGAGGTGTTCTCAGTGATCGCAGAACGCGCATTGAAAACACTAGAATATGATAAAGTACGTCAGCAAGTGGCTACATACTGTACTTCTTCAATCGGTAAATCAGCGGTTGATGAGCTTGTACCACAGACAGACTATGAAAAAGTTGTACAATTATTAGAAGAAATGGATGAAGGACTATCCATTTTACGTGTTAAAGGCAATGTGCCAATGGGTGGGATTTTTGATGTGCGACCAGCTGCAAGGCGTGCACAAATCGGTGGCATGCTTTCAGCGATGGAACTAATGGAAGTTTCAAGTACAATTCGAGCTAGTAGAATTCTTCGCAATTTTATCGAAGATATAGAATCAGAAGAAGTGATTGAGATTCCACATTTCATCGCCAAAAAGGAGTCAATGCCTGTTTTGACAGGCTTACAGCATGAAATTAATAACTGTATTGATGACAACGGCTCAGTGCTAGACTCTGCAAGTCAAACTTTGCGATCCATTCGCCAATCTTTCCGCGCTGAGGAAGCTAAAGTACGCTCTAAGCTGGAAAGCCTTATACGTGGGAGCAATGCTTCAAAAATGCTGTCAGATACACTCGTAACGATTCGTAATGATCGTTTCGTTATCCCTGTTAAGCAAGAGTATCGTCATCATTATGGTGGAATTGTGCATGACCAATCATCTTCTGGCCAAACATTATTTATCGAGCCAGATTCGATTGTACAAGCGAATAATGAGATTCATCGATTAAAAATGAAAGAGCAAGCTGAAATTGAACGTATCTTACTTGCCTTAAGTGCAATGGTAGAGGAAGTAGCTCCAGATTTATTTAATTTAGTAAAAGTACTAGGTGAGATTGACGTTATTTTAGCTAAAGGCAAATATGGTCAAGCGAACAAATGTACAATGCCTAAAATGAATAACGACGGCTATATTCGACTTGTTCGTGCACGTCATCCGCTTTTACCAATTGAAACAGCGGTTCCTAACGATATTGAATTTGGGAAAGATATTACGGCAATTGTGATTACAGGGCCAAACACGGGCGGTAAAACCGTCACTTTAAAAACAGTTGGACTTTGTACATTAATGGCACAGGCTGGGTTACCAGTGCCTGCACTTGATGGTTCAGAGCTTGCTGTTTTCAAGCAGCTTTTTGCAGATATTGGAGATGAACAGTCGATTGAACAATCACTGTCAACATTCTCCTCTCATATGGTCAACATAGTAGATATCTTACAAAAGTTTGATTTCGAATCACTCGTTCTATTTGATGAATTAGGTGCCGGGACAGATCCTCAGGAAGGGGCAGCTCTGGCCATCTCCATTTTAGATGAAGTACATGGTCGTGGCGCCCGCGTTATGGCAACAACGCACTATCCTGAGCTAAAAGCATATGGCTATAATCGTCCAGGGGTTGCCAATGCAAGTGTAGAATTTGATATTGAGACATTGAGTCCAACATATCGTCTACTTATTGGTGTACCAGGCCGCTCCAATGCATTTGAAATTTCAAGTCGTCTGGGCTTACCAGAATCGATTATTGACCGTGCGAAAAGCTTTACAGGTACAGATCGCCATGAGGTAGAGTCAATGATTGCTTCACTAGAAGAGACTCGTCGCCAATCCGAAGATGATGCAGAACGATCTCATGAGTTACTAATGGAGTCTGAAAAACTTCGTAAAGAGCTACAAGGAAAACTACAAGCTTACGAGGAACGCAAAGAAGCACTCGATAATAAAGCAAAAGAAAAGGCTCGTAAAATTGTTGATGAAGCAAAAAGAGAAGCAGAATCAATTATTGCTGAGCTTCGAGAAATGCGCAAAAATGCAGACCAAGTTGTCAAGGAGCATGAACTCATCGAAGCACGTAAACGATTGGAAGAAGCTACACCGTTTGAAAACAATAAAGTGTTGAAAAAAGCGGCACAAGTAAAGGCTCGTGCACAAAACTTAGTTGTCGGAGACGAGGTAAAGGTGTTAAGCTATGGACAACGGGGTACATTGCTTGAAAAAGTATCGGATACCGAATGGGTTGTCCAAATGGGTATTCTGAAAATGAAAATCTCGGATAGTGATCTAGAGTACATTAAACCCGAAAAAGAACCTGTTCAACGTATGGCTGGTGTAAAAAATCGCAATAGTCATGTAAAATTAGAATTAGATTTACGCGGCGAACGGTATGAAGATGCCATCATACGTACGGAAAAATATATTGATGATGCCTTGCTTGCTAACTATGGGCGTGTATCAATTATTCATGGTGTCGGCACAGGTGCATTACGTCAGGGAATTCAAAGTTATTTGAAAAAGCATAAGCGGGTAAAATCCTTCCGTTTTGGTGAAGCGGGTGAGGGAGGATTAGGTGTCACGGTTGTGGAATTGAAATAAGCAGTAAAGGGGACGGAGAAAAATGCTGAATTCTAGCTTTTGGCGATATCCAATTATCGAAACGGCAGGATATTTTAGTGTTGTTGTATTATGTTTAGTCGTCTCGATGGCATTGTTCGAAGTCGTTACGAAATATAAAAACTGGGAAGAAATTAAAAATGGTAATATCGCTGTGGCACTCGCAACAGGCGGGAAAATACTGGGGATCTGTAATATTTTTCGCTTTTCCATTGCGCGCCATAGCACTTTAAGTGAAATGATTGGCTGGGGCCTTTTTGGTTTTACATTACTAATTGTGGCGTATTTCTTATTCGAATTTATGACACCACGTTTTAATGTTGATCAAGAAATCGCTAACGATAATCGCTCAGTCGGTTTCATTTCCTTTACCATTTCACTCGGTCTATCGTTTGTTATTGGGGCAAGTATTGCATAGGAGTGTAATGACATGGAAAAATTAGCAAAAGTACTAATCGTTGTCTGCATCGCATTTTTGGCAGTCGGTGTCTATTATATGATGACCCTTTAAGCAAAAAACGCATCCTTTTTTGAGGATGCGTTTTTATATATATTGATAGGTAAAGGGAAGGAATGCTAAGGGAGCTAGCGACGGAAAGGAAAGACAAAGTGAAATAAAAAAACTAAAATACCCTCGAAAAAAATCGAAAGTTACATCATCCTCGTTTCAAACCATCATAAAAAACTACTAACATCTATTAATATTCCTTTAACTACCTAAAAAGCTATCATAAAAAATTATTTTTGAAATATAGAAATATTAACGCAGTCTTGTGCATAAAAAAAGATTGAATGAATGAGTATTCATACGCTCTATCGTTCCAAAACCTTAAGGAATACAGTTATATAAATGTTGTGAAATGCATAATAATTAATCGAAAATACATTTATTTTCTATTTTGTGTTTGAAAGAGTATTTCGTTTTCATTATAATTAAAATAAGAGTTTACAAATTTGGGGCAAAGGGGAGAGGACGTATGACAACAAAACCATGGCTAAAAAATTATCCTGAAGAAGTACCATCGTCTTTAACGTTTGAGGAAATTCCTGTGCAAGAGTTTTTGACACGTGCCTATAAAAAGAATCCATCTAAAGTTGCGATTCATTTTATGGGAAAGGATTTGACGTACACTGAGCTATATGAGTCAGCGCTAAGGTTCGCAAACTATTTACAAGCCCTTGGAGTAGAGAAGGGGGATCGAGTAGCTATTATGCTGCCAAACTCACCGCAAAGTGTAATCGCTTACTACGGGGCAATGTATGCTGGGGCGATAGTCGTACAAACAAACCCACTTTATACTGAGCGTGAACTTCAATATCAAATGGCTGATTCAGGTGCGAAAGTTATTTTATTGATGGATATTTTGTATCCACGTGTTATGAAAATCATAAAAGAAACTGCACTTGAAAATGTAATTGTCACGGCTATTAAAGATTATTTACCATTTCCTAAAAATTTGGTTTATCCCTATATCCAAAAAAAGCAGTACGGTTTTAGTGTAAAGGTTGAACATAGTGGTCAAAATCATTTATTTACAGAAATTATGCGCTCAGCGCCCATCAAAATGATTGATATTCCAGTTGATTTTGAAGAGGACGTAGCATTGCTTCAATATACAGGTGGAACGACTGGCTTCCCTAAAGGCGTAATGTTGACCCATAAAAACTTAATTGCAAATACAACAATGTGTGATGCGTGGATGTATAAATGTGTACATGGTGAGGAAACCATTATGGGCGTTCTGCCATTCTTCCATGTTTATGGTATGACGGCTGTTATTTTATTATCCGTATTTACGCAAAATAAGATGGTGTTATTACCAAAGTTTGATGCAGAGACAGCGTTGAAAACGATTGATAAGCAAAAACCAACACTATTCCCAGGTGCACCGACTTTATATATTGGTTTATTAAATCACCCGGATATTGCAAAGTACGACTTATCGTCCATCAAAGCATGCTTAAGTGGATCCGCTTCATTGCCGGTAGAGGTGCAGGAGAAATTTGAAGCGGTAACAGGGGGGAAACTTGTTGAGGGATTTGGATTAACAGAAACTTCTCCTGTTACACATGCTACACCTATTTGGGGTAAGCGTGTCATGGGCTCGATTGGTTTACCTTGGCCAAATACGGATTCAATAATTTTACGTACAGGGGATATAGAGGCGCTTCCAGTTGGTGAGGTTGGTGAAATAGCTGTAAAGGGTCCTCAGGTTATGAAAGGCTATTGGAATCGCCCTGAGGATACTGCAGCGGCGTTCGTAGATGGCTGGTTTTTAACAGGCGATCTTGGCTATATGGACGAAGAAGGTTATTTCTATGTAGTTGATCGTAAAAAAGATATAATTATTGCAGGTGGTTTTAATATTTATCCTCGTGAGGTAGAGGAAGTACTATATGAGCGTGAGGAAATCCAAGAATGCATAGTTGCGGGCATTCCTGACCCGTATCGTGGAGAAACCGTAAAAGCTTATATTGTTTTAAAAGAAGGATATTCGATTACGGAAGACGAATTAAATAAATATTGCCGTCAAAACTTAGCTGCTTTCAAAGTTCCCCGCTATTATGAGTTTAGAGATGAGCTACCGAAAACAGCAGTTGGGAAAATTTTGCGTCGTTCATTAGTAGACGAAGAAAAAACAAAATCGGTGAATAAAGAAGCAAAATAAATACGTGGTAAAGTATTGACAAGCAAAGATGTAAATTATAATATGAAAATATGAATGAATGACCATTCATATTTTCATATTTTTTTAGGTGATCACGTCATATCCTTAACAATCAGTTTGAGATGGCTGATATTGAAGGATGACATTCGTGTATTGAACATGAATTTAGACGTGTGCAAGTTTTTTTAGGTGGTGATATAGAAGTGAAACGTGATAAGCCAAAATATAAGCAAATTATTGATGCAGCTGTCATCGTTATTGCAGAAAATGGGTATCACCAAGCACAGGTATCGAAGATTGCTAAACAGGCAGGGGTGGCCGACGGAACAATCTATTTATATTTTAAAAATAAAGAAGATATATTAATTTCTGTCTTTAATGAAAAAATGGCTGTTTTTGTAGAGTCATTACAAGATATAATAGAAAATGGAAGTACGTCTAAGGACAAACTTTCACGAATGATCGAAAATCATTTTAATGTTCTAGTAACAGATCGATACCTAGCAACCGTTACACAATTGGAACTACGACAATCGAATAAAGATTTACGACTAAAGATTAATTCGGTGTTAAGAGAGTATTTACAATTACTTGATCAAATTTTAATCGAAGGTATGCTATCAGGTGAGTTCAGTCAAACGATGGATGTACGCTTGGCACGCCAAATGGTATTTGGAACAATTGACGAAACCATTACGTCGTGGGTGATGAATGAATATCGATATGATTTGATAGAACAGGTTCCAAAAGTTCAGGCATTAATCTTGAACGGCATTAAAGCTTAAAAGGATGTGGAGAAATGGAATTTCTAAGTTGGAAAGCAGAGGATGGAGTGGCGATTATTACAATTGCACGCCCACCAGCCAATGCATTATCTCGCGGAATCATTACCGAAGTAAATGCTGTGCTAGATGAAGTAGAAAATGATGACACTGTACGTGTCCTTGTACTTCATGGCGAAGGTCGTTTCTTCTCAGCTGGTGCAGACATTAAAGAATTTACAGAGGTTGGATCTGGTGATGAATTTTCAAAGCTAGCGAACAATGGTCAACAAGTTTTTGAACGAGTTGAATCGTTCTCTAAACCTATTATTGCTGCAATTCATGGTGCCGCACTAGGTGGGGGCCTTGAATTAGCGATGAGTTGTCATCTGCGCTTTGTGACAGAATCTGCAAAATTAGGACTACCTGAATTACAATTAGGTCTTATTCCAGGTTTTGGGGGTACACAACGCTTACCTCGATATGTAGGGGTGGCAAAAGCTGCGGAAATGATGTTTACGAGTGAGCCGATTTCTGGAACAGAAGCTGTACAATGGGGTTTAGCGAACCGTGCATTTACAGATGAAGCATTATTGGAAGAAACGCTAAAGGTAGCGAAGAAAATTGCGAAGAAGAGCCCGGTTGCTTTAAAAGCAGCTATTCAAACATTGCAATATGCAAAACATGCTTCGTTTTATGAAGGAATTGAGGCAGAAGCAAAATCCTTTGGCGCAGTATTCGTTTCGGAAGATGCAAAAGAGGGAATTCAAGCATTTATTGAAAAACGCGAGCCTGTGTTTACTGGTAAATAATATTCCATCAGTGTCGATAGCGACTTGAAAGAGTGTTATCGACGTTATCGACACTGAAAATATATAATATTTATAAGTTTACTTAGAAATAAAAAACGTTGCAGGAGGTATGGATATATGAATATTTTTGCATTAATTAAACGTACGTTTGATACAGAAGAAAAAATTGTTGTGTCGGGTGGTAAAATCCAAGAGGATGGCGCAGAGTTCATCATCAATCCTTACGATGAATATGCCATTGAAGAGGCAATCCAAGTACGTGACGCTGCTGGTGGTAAAGTAACAGTTGTGTCAATTGGTGGCGAAGATACAGAGAAGCAATTGCGTACAGCTCTTGCGATGGGAGCAGATGAAGCAGTTCTTATTAATACAGAAGACGATCTAGATGAACTGGATCAAAATGCAGCAGCATATATTTTAGCTGAATATTTAAAAGATAAAGATGCTGATTTAATTTTAACAGGAAACGTTGCAATTGACGGAGGCTCTGGTCAAGTAGGACCTCGTGTTGCAGATTTACTAGGTATTAACTGTGTAACAACAATTACAAAGCTTGAGATTGACGGAACATCTGCGAAAATTGTACGCGATATTGAGGGTGACTCAGAAGTTATTGAGACATCTTTACCACTTTTAATAACAGCTCAGCAAGGTTTAAATGAGCCACGTTACCCATCTTTACCAGGGATCATGAAAGCGAAGAAGAAACCGCTTGCAGAACTTGAGTTAGACGATTTAGATATCGATGAAGACGATGTAGAGGTTAAAGTAGAAACAGTTGATATTTTCTTACCAGCTCAAAAGGCAGCAGGCCGTATTCTAGAAGGCGAACTTTCTGCACAAGTAAAAGAGCTTGTAAACCTACTTCATACAGAGGCGAAAGTAGTTTAAGTCATCTGATGACACAAATCGAATCTTAAAGGGTAACGGAGGGAATATACTATGACAAAAAAAGTATTAGTATTAGGTGAAGTTCGTGAAGGAAGCTTACGTAATGTTTCTTTCGAAGCAATTGCAGCTGCAAAGCAAATCGCAGATGGTGGTGAGGTTGTTGGTGTTCTTTTAGGGGATGCTGTAGCAAACTTAACAGGTCCATTATTTGAATATGGGGCAGATCGTGTTGTAACAGTGGAGCATCCACATTTAAAACAATATACATCTGATGGCTATGGTCAAGCTTTATTAGCGGTAATTGAGGAAGAAAAGCCAACTGGTATCGTATTTGGTCATACTGCAAACGGTAAAGATTTATCACCAAAAATTGCAAGTAAATTACAAGCAGGTCTTGTATCCGATGTAACGTCAATTGAGGGTGCTGGCGATGATGTTGTATTCATCCGTCCAATTTACTCTGGTAAGGCTTTTGAAAAAGTTAAAGTAAAAGACGGTATGGTTTTAACTTCAGTTCGTCCAAATAATATTGCACCATTAGAAAAAGTAGCCGGTAAATCAGGTGACATCACTTCTATTACAGTAGATATTACAAACCTTCGTACAATCATTAAAGAGGTAGTACGTAAATCTTCAGAGGGTGTTGATCTTTCTGAGGCAAAAGTAGTTGTAGCAGGTGGTCGTGGCGTAAAATCTGAGGAAGGCTTTGAACCATTAAAAGCTCTAGCGGATTTACTTGGTGGTGCAGTTGGTGCTTCACGTGGTGCATGCGATGCTGAATATTGCGACTATTCACTTCAAATCGGTCAAACAGGTAAGGTAGTAACACCAGACCTTTACATTGCAGCGGGTATTTCAGGAGCGATTCAACACTTAGCTGGTATGTCAAACTCAAAAGTAATCGTTGCGATTAATAAAGATCCAGAAGCAAATATTTTCAAAGTTGCGGACTACGGTATCGTAGGTGATTTATTTGAGGTAGTGCCTCTTCTAATTGAAGAATTTAAAGCGTTAAAAGTGAATGCCTAATAAATGCGCGGGGAAGATGTGTCTTCCCCGCTTTTTTGTGTTAATTTTTTGACTTTTTGAAGTTATTGCAAAATAAAATGTTGACATAATTAATTTTAGAACGTATAGTGATGAATATTAATTTAACTTATTTCAGCAGATCAAACATCCGCTGAAATAGAGGAACTCAGTCTAAGAACGCCACGTCCTGTGGCAATTTATCTGTGCGAAAGCGAAGCGACAGCAACAACTGAGTGACCAACATCCCGTTGGCCCAAAGCCTCCGGCGGATGTCACGGAATCGGAAAGGAGCGTTAGCCTAAAATCATTGGTGATAACGGCTAACTGGCCTTCATCAGGCAGGTTAAGCACAAAGCCGATTCCAGACGCAATTATACCGAGGCATAATTAATTTTTATAAAGAAACGCAAAGATTAGGAGTAGTAAAAGCTCATTATTTGGTGAAGAGAGCTGCGGGTTGGTGCAACGCAGTCCAATAAGACTTTGAACTTGCCTAGGAGCGGTAAGATAGATGGAATTTACGAAATATTCTATTTGTTGAACGGTTAACCTTCGTTACTAGGTTTTTAAGCAGGGTTCTTAAAGAACCAATTAGAGTGGTACCGCGGTTTGCTTATGGCATATCGTCTCTTCTTTCATTTGATAATGAAGGAACTGACGATATGCCTTTTTTGATTTTAGGAGGTAAGGAAATGGAAAATGACAATCAGAGATTAAAAAGAACGATGACCTCACGGCATATTACGATGATGGCTCTAGGTGGTGCCATTGGTGCAGGGTTATTTAAAGGAAGTAGTGCAGCTATTGATATGGCAGGGCCATCAGTACTTATTGCGTACTTAATTGGCGGGATTATCTTGCTATTTGTTATGCAAGGTTTAGCAGAAATGGCAGTCCGTAATAGCGAAGCCAGAACATTTAGAGATTTAGTGCAAGCCGTTTTAGGAAAGTATCCAGCTTATTTCCTGGATTGGATCTATTGGAAAATGTGGGTGTTAAATATTGCTGCAGAATCTATAGTTGCGGCCATTTTTATTCAATATTGGTTGCCAGATTACCCGATCTGGATACTTGCATTATCTGTTTCGGTGTTAGTTACAGCTATTAATTTATTATCTGTGAAAGTTTTTGCTGAAACTGAATATTGGCTGGCGTTAATTAAAATTACTGTAATTGTGGTATTCATCATAGCCGGTTTAATTTTATTGCTTGTCACTTTTGGTAATCATACAGCTGTTGGTTTTTCTAATTTAACGGAGCATGGTGGTTTCTTCCCGAACGGATCAAAGGGATTGATTGCTGCAATGCTTGTAGTTATTTACTCTTATGGTGGTACTGAAATTATTGGTATTACATTAGCTGAAACGAAAAATCCTGAGAAAGTAGTGCCAAAAGCTGTTCGCAGTACATTAGTACGTATTGTGACTTTTTATTTAGTTCCTTTCTTTATTATCGTTAGCTTGATTCCTTGGAATGAAGTAAACGGAGTGCCAGAAAGTCCGTTTGTAATGGTCTTTAAAATGATTGGGATTCCTGGTGCTGACCATATTATGAACGCTGTTGTTTTACTAGCAATTATTTCATCAATGAACTCCGGGCTTTATGGTTCATCACGAGTTCTGTATACACAAGCTGTAGACGGACGTGTTCCTAAAATCTTTGCACATTTATCAAAAACGAAAGTTCCGGTATATGCCATATTAATGTGTACTTTAGCTTTATATATAGCTGTAATCTTTTCTTTATTTGCTGGAAGTAAAACATTTGATTTCCTAATGGGTTCGCTTGGATATACCGTGTTATTTATTTGGTTAATTATTGCGATTGCGCATCTGAAATCGCGTAAAATACAGCCGGAAAAAACAAGTTCCTATGCAGTGAAATGGTTCCCTTACACAACTTGGATCGCTATTATTGCGTTAAGTGCAATTCTAATTGGAATTATTTTCACAACATCGATTATCGTTACAGGTATCACATTATTTATTTATCTTTTTATTACGTTAACGTATGTCTATAAAGGTCGTTTTCATGAAAATTAAGCTGAATAGCAAAACAACTTAATGCCTTTTTCGACCTTAATTTTCATAAATTTCGCATACTAGGCAGATTGTTCGCTCAAGAGAATTTATCCATGCTATACTACAAGCATAGTAAGTTTAAGGAGGATTTCAAATGGCAATTGTACATGCAACAGATGCAACTTTCCAAGATGATATTAAAGAAGGGTTAGTACTAGTAGACTTTTGGGCTGCTTGGTGCGGACCTTGTAAAATGATTGGACCAGTTCTTGAAGAAATGGATGCTGCAGGTAGTGCGGCTAAAATTGTAAAAGTAGATGTAGATAACAACCAAGGTACTGCAGCGCAATACCAAATTATGTCTATCCCATCAATACTATTATTCAAAGACGGTGAATTAGTAGATAAAACAGTTGGTTTCCAACCAAAAGAAGCATTAGAAGCGTTTATCGCAAAACATGCTTAACTTCTTTCAGCAAATGTCTCCAAACACCCGCTGGAAGAAGTTAAAGCCTCCGGCGGATGTCACGGAATCGGAAAGGAGTTCTTTGT
This sequence comes from Lysinibacillus sp. NPDC096382, assembly GCF_044762845.1. Lineage (NCBI taxonomy): Bacteria > Bacillati > Bacillota > Bacilli > Caryophanales > Bacillaceae > Lysinibacillus > Lysinibacillus sp. NPDC096382. The sequence goes on along the minus strand of NZ_JBIWFC010000004.1, from coordinate 81,519 downwards.
GCAAGCACAAAGCCGATTCCGGACGCAATTATGCCGAGGCATAATTGATTCTATAAGAAAAAAAGAGTCAAGCCATCAATAAGATGTGCTTGGCTTTTTTTCGTTATATAATATAGAGAAAAAGCGGAAGTTATCCTTAGAAATAGGAGAAAATAAAGGGACAAACGCTACTTTAAGAAAAAGGGGCAGGTAGGCGATGAATGTTTTAATTAAAAGAAAGCTTGAAATTTTACCAGATCAGCCTGGCTGCTATTTGATGAAAGATCGACAAGGAACCATTATTTATGTCGGGAAAGCTAAAGTGCTGAAAAATCGAGTACGCTCGTATTTTACTGGTTCGCATGAAGGGAAAACACAAAGGCTTGTAGGTGAAATAGAAGATTTTGAGTACATTGTGACATCCTCCAATATTGAAGCTTTAATTTTAGAGCTTAATCTTATAAAACTACATGACCCGAAGTACAATGTTATGCTGACGGATGATAAAACGTATCCGTATTTAAAAATTACAAATGAAAAACACCCGCGACTTATTACAACGCGAAAAGTGAAAAAGGATAAGGCAAAATATTTTGGTCCATATCCGAATGCGTATGCAGCAAGTGAGACAAAAAAGCTGTTAGATCGTTTATATCCTCTTCGAAAATGTGTACAACTCCCTACCAAGGTTTGTTTGTATTATCATATGGGGCAATGCTTAGCCCCTTGTGTGAAGGATATAGATGCAGAAATTTACCACAATATGATTGAGGATATGACAAAGTTTTTAAATGGTGGGGTTGAAGAAGTCAAAAAGGAGCTAGAGGTAAAAATGCTAGCGGCCGCAGAAAATTTAGAATTTGAGCGTGCAAAGGAATTTCGTGATCAAATTGCACATATTGATACAGTCATGCAAAAGCAAAAAATCGTATCGAGTGATACAACTAATCGCGATGTATTTGGCTATGCCGTCGAGAAGGGCTGGATGTGTGTTCAAGTTTTCTTTGTTCGTCAAGGAAAGCTCATTGAGCGAGATGTCTCGATTTTCCCGATTTATCAAGAGGCAGAAGAGGAATTTTTGACGTTCGTTGGACGATTTTACGACAAGCTAGAGCACATTAAGCCTAAGGAGATTTTTATCCCACAAACCATTGATGCAGAAATTTTAACGGAATTACTAGAAGTTAAGGTACTAACACCAAAACGAGGGCAAAAAAAAGAGCTAGTTGAATTAGCGACAAAAAATGCTGAAATTGCGGTAGCGGCGAAGTTCCAGCTTATTGAACGTCAAGAAGAACGCACAATAGGAGCATGTGAGGCGCTCGGTGAAGCTATGGGCATTTCTGCACCTTTACGGATTGAGGCTTTCGATAATAGTCATATGCATGGGACAGATGCTGTATCTGCAATGGTTGTATTTATCGATGGAAAACCTGCAAAGAAGGAGTATCGAAAATACAAAACACGTACAGCTGCCAAGCATGATGATTACGGGGCGATGCAAGAAGTAATTCGCCGTCGATACACACGCGTATTAAAAGATGGTCTACCTTTACCGGATTTAGTACTAATAGATGGTGGCAAGGGGCAAATGGAAGTCGCGCGAGAAGTATTAGAGGATGAACTCGGCCTTGTCATTCCAATTGCCGGATTAGCAAAAGATGAAAAGCATAATACGTCACAGCTTCTATTTGGTGATCCAGCTGAAGTAATTGCGTTAAAGCGAACAAGCGATGGATTCTACTTACTACAACGAATACAGGACGAAGTACACCGCTTTGCTATTACCTTCTTACGACAGCAGCATGAGAAACATGCTATACAATCTGTCCTCGATAATATAGAGGGCATTGGTCCGAAGCGAAAACAACAATTACTCAAGCATTTTGGCTCTGTCAAAAAAATTCGCGAGGCAAGTGTGCAAGCATTACAGGAAGCAGGGATGCCTGCTAATCTTGCTAGCATTATTTATGATTATTTTCATCCAGAAGAAAACTCCCACCTCTAAAGGTGGTGGGATGAGTGCAGATGGAATTCCTTTTCAATGGGTGTATAAACACCTACTTAAAATAGAGGAACTCAGTCTAAAAACGCCACGTACTGTGGCAACGACTGAGTGACCAACATCTTGCTGTTGCGCTGCCGCTTCGCTTTCGCGCAAAAAATATCTGCTGCTGCCGCTTCGCTTTCGCGCAAAAAATATCTGCTGGCCCAAAGCCTCCGAACTTAATTACGCCAAGGCAAAATTGATATTCAATAAGATACATTGTCAAAGGATTTGGCGTATGCTAAGGTTGTATATAACATAGCTTTTCAATATAGCAATGTTATATACTTTTTTAGTAGTTTCTATTTATTAAATTGGGAATTTCTTCACTAAGGTTCAAATTAAATACGATCACTATTTAGTGATGATAGAGGTGCAAGGTTCAAGAGTAGTACATACGAGGACGAACAAGTCCGGTGAAAATGTATGAAAGGGGAACTTGCCGAAGTGGAGCATCGTTGTTTCCGATGCTGTGCTGGTTTTACATTTAAGAGATGTAAGACTGTCGATTCTAAACGTTTCGGAGAGCTATCACACATGCGCAAGTTACTTTATTGTACATGTTATAGGCAGCTTTCACGTTATGTGAGAGCTGCCTTTTTAGATTTTCTCGAAACAACATTTTTTCAAGGCTGTTAGGCGCTATTTGCTTTTGTAGGGATATTTTTGTGAAAAGCTGCAAAAGTATAGCTACTTTATAACCAGCGAAATGATTGAATACGAAGGAGAATGATAAAGATGGCGAGAGTTGTGATGAAATTTGGTGGTGCTGCATTCGCATCAACAGAGCACATTCAAAATGTTGCGAAAAAGGCGATTGCAGAAAAGGAAAGAGGTTTTGATGTTGTCGTTGTCACTACAGCTATGAGGGGTATGGCTAAAGAATTAGCAAAGATGGCTCGTGATTTATCAGACAATGCATCTAAGCGTGAACTAGACGCACTATTTTCAACAAGCTCACAACTTACAAGTACATTAGTGGCAATTGCTATACAGGAGAAAGGATATGATGCCGTGTCATTAACGGGCTGGCAGGCAGGCATTGAAACCGATGCTATGTATAGTAATGCCCGTATTGATGAGATAGATGCTAGACGAATAGAAGAGCATTTTGTACAGGGAAAAATCGTTATCGTTGCTGGGGAACAAGGTATCGATAATTCACGAAATATTACGACGTTAGGTAAAGGTGGCGCGGAAACGTCGGCTATAGCAATTGCAGCAAAATTGAATGCGGAGCGAGTAGATATTTACACGAATGTGGATGGCGTCTATACAGCTGATCCAAGTCATGTTGCTGGGGCACAAAAACTAAAAGAAATTTCCTATGATGAAATGCTAGAGCTATCAAACTTAGGGTCACAAGTTTTACACCCGCGAGCTGTAGAGTTAGCAAAGAAGTTTCAAATCCCAGTTATCATTCGCTCGAGCGAAATAGATACAGTAGGTACTTTATTGAAGGAGGAAGTTGAAATGGAAAAAAATTTAATTGTACGTGGTGTTGCCTACGAGTCAGACGTTATTCGCTTAACAGTTGGTTATGATGCTTATTCTAATGCTTCTTTAGCAAATATGTTCACAATCCTTGCAGAAAATCGCATAAACGTCGATATAATCGTACAAGCAATAATTGATGATTTAAAGCCGACGGTATCATTTACTATTTTAAAAGAGGAGTTCGCTGAAGCATTACGTGTTCTAGAAGATAGTAAATTATCACTAGGGTTTAGTTTTGCTGATTTTGAAATTGGCTTAGCAAAGGTTTCTATTATTGGCTCGGGGATGGTATCTAATCCAGGGGTGGCTGCAAGGATGTTTGATCGTCTACGTCGTGAAAATATCCCTGTAAAAATGGTAAGTACTTCTGAAATAAAAGTGTCAGTTGTTGTACCTCAGGACGAAATGATTCGTGCAGCAAATGCATTACATGATGAATTTAATTTATTTCAGGAAGTGTCTTTTGTACCGAAAGCGTAGCGACAGGTATAGAAGTCTCTCAGGTGAGATGAATGCGGTTTTAAGTCACTTTTTAGCGGGGCGTGGATAGAGCAGCCAAAACGACGGGTAGAAATAAGAAAGTGACAGAATGCAAGGGATAATTGAACAAGCGCTTTACATATAATATTGAAAAGGATGTGCCAGTAAAAGGCACATCTTTTTTGTTCACATCAATTTAATATTTTATCCAATTCTATTGTTATATAATAAAATGTGACATGTTTTACCAAGGGGAAGGTGGAAGTTTGTATGGGGTTATTCGGTTTATTTCAAAAGCCAATGGATGAAAGTGTTGAGATGCACAACGATTTAGAAATACAAATATTAAAAAAGCGAATTCTGGAATTGGAACTTGAGCAGGAAAGCATTGATGTGAAAAATGCGATTTTAGATTTTGTACTAGCGCATATGGAGTTAATTAATTTTCAAACGGCTTTAAAGGTTCAAAATGTCTCTAAGAGTGTAGGGGATATTTCAGCAATGAGTGAAGAAATGTCGTCAAATACAGAGGAGATGCTTGCGGTTGAGCAAAATGTTAATGCAAACATTCAAGAAATAAAACAGCATTCATTACTACTTGTAGAAGAAATGGAATCATCCATTTCAAAAGGTGAAATGGTTCAGGAGTTGTTGGCCAAAGGAGCTCATTCAACAGAGCAGCTGAAGAATGAAATGACCAAAATAGATGATATTGGTAAGGGTGTAACCGGGATTGCCGATCAAACACAACTTTTATCCTTAAATGCCTCTATTGAAGCCGCACGTGCTGGTGAGCATGGAAATGGCTTTAATGTTGTCGCGATGGAGGTAGGGAAGTTAGCCAACAGTTCGAAAGGTTCATTGCAAGAAATGACAAAGATTCGATCAGTCATTGATAAGAAATTACATAATACAATAACAAATATTAATCAAGTCGAACATTATTTAACTGACTTTTTAAGTATCATGAAGGACAATATTGCTAATCTGACTATAACAAGTAGAAATATTGAAGAAGCAGCACATGGTATTCATCAAATAACAGCTGCATCAGAAGAAAATGTAATAGCTGTAGGTCGTTTAGCGGAAACAACGACGGAATTATCACTTACTAGTGATTTCTCAGATCTAATACAAAATCAAGTATCTGAAATGTTAAAAGCTATTGCACCGACAATCAGAAAGCCATCAGAGCAAACGGTAGTTAGCCAATTGGCAGCAAGGTTAATGGATCATGCTAGCTTTTTACGAAATGCTATTCGAAAGGCTGGTCAAAAAGAAACGATAAAAACGCATCATCAATGTATGTTTGGAAAATGGTATTACGGACATTTCGAGGAATACCAGAACTTACCAGAATATCGTCATATTGAACAACCACATGAATTAGTACATATGGCCGCCCAAAAATTAGTGAATGAACTGTCAATTAATAACATAGAAGAAATGATTCAACACTCACTTAATATTTTGGAGGCATTTATTTCGTTCATAGATGTACTTTTAAAAAAAAGACATGCTCAATTATCAATATAAAAAGGATTCGTGAGCATAACGAGAGATTGATTTCCGTTCCGACAGTGCACCTTCCTGGGGGCGTCCGATGAGCTGCTTCGCTTGTCGCATCTATGACGCTAATCCAAGGAGTTGCCTAGTCTCCGCGGTGAATAACTTCTATATTATATATAAAAAGGATTGCCATCCATAAATTAGGGGTGGCAATCCTTTTCGTTTTATTCTGTAGGAACGGTGTTCATGATTCTTTCTTTAACGTCCCATTTTACTGTGAACGTAACATTTTGTTGCTTTTCACGTTTTTCATCATAGCATTCTGTTAAATAACCTTTTGCTTGCTGGATTTGCTCAGCTATAAATCCTGCTTCAAGTCTAAAGCTACGAAGACCGATTTGTAACAGTTCTGGATCATTTGTCAACTGGAATATGCGTCCATCCTTCGACTCTTTGATAAGCTCTAAATTACCCCAACAGGCATCTGCGAAAAATGCGATAAGTTCATCTTGACTTGTACATGGGAACTTCCGAGCTAGATCTTTTCCCGCCCAGTAAAGTACATCACCTTCGTGTTTACCAAGAATGGAAGATAAAATATAATCGCGAATTATCTCATAGCCAAAAGCTGAGATTGTAGGAGATGAAGTGTTTAACATTGAAAGCCTTCTTTCTTAGAATTTTCTTAAAATTCGACACTGATAAAGTAAAGATAGATTTTTCGAGAAAAAACGATGCGTCATGTACTAGATTGCTTCTTTAATAAGGACTATGAAAAACTTTAAGTTGCCTTGACGCTCGTAGCTCTTGAGAGTACAATAAACATGTCATAATATTGTACCATGATGAAATACACAGTCAATGAAGTATCAGTTACAAAATGATGACTTCTTTAGTTGTGCTATTTTAAGTACTAAGGGGGGTAACAGTCTTGTCGAAAGATCGAGAGTTTTTATGGCGTCGCTTACATTCTCTACTTGGTATCATTCCAGTAGGTCTGTTTTTAACGATGCACCTGTTCATTAACTTTACAGCAACAGGCGGAGCAGAAAGTTACAACGCAGCTACCGCTAATATGGAAAAGATTCCATTCCTTATCCTAGTTGAATGGATTGTCATCTATATTCCATTAATGTTCCACGCATTTTATGGTGTCTACATTGCATTCACTGCTACACCAAATACAGGACGTTTCAGCACATACCGTAACTGGATGTTCTCATTACAACGTTTCACGGGTGTATTCTTAGTGATCTTCATTGCATGGCATATTTTCCAAACTCGTATTCAAAAAGCACTTGGTACAGAAGTTGATTACGACATGATGGCAAATATCGTTTCTAATCCATTCATGCTTGGATTCTACATTGTTGGTATTATATCAGCAACTTTCCACTTATCTAACGGTTTATGGGCATTCCTAGTAAGCTGGGGTATTACACAATCTCCTCAGTCTCAAAAGATTGCTACTTATGTAACAAACATTATTTTCGTAATTCTAAGTGTAGTTGGTGTGGCTGCTATTTTAGCTTTTGCTTAATGTAATAGAAGCTACTATAGAGCATATGGCAATCATTGCAATTTTTTAAGAGGAGTGAGAAATAATCATGGCGAAAAGCAAAATAATTGTTGTCGGCGGCGGTCTTGCTGGTCTGATGGCAACGATTAAAGCAGCTGAAGTTGGTACTGAAGTTGATTTATTCTCATTAGTTCCTGTAAAACGCTCACACTCTGTATGTGCGCAGGGCGGAATTAATGGTGCGGTAAATACAAAAGGTGAAGGGGATTCTCCTTGGATTCACTTCGATGATACAGTATACGGTGGGGACTTCTTAGCGAACCAACCACCAGTTAAGGGTATGTGTGATGCAGCCCCTGGTATTATTCATTTAATGGATCGTATGGGTGTAATGTTCAACCGTACACCAGAAGGTCTTCTTGATTTCCGTCGTTTCGGTGGTACTTTAATGCACCGTACAGCCTTCTCGGGTGCAACAACGGGTCAACAATTACTATACGCACTAGACGAGCAAGTTCGTTCTCACGAAGTAGCTGGTTTAGTGAACAAATATGAGCACTGGGAATTCCTTGGTGCAGTAGTCGATCCTGACGGCGTTTGTCGTGGTATCGTAGCGCAAGATATGCGTACAGAAGAAATTAAATCATTCCGTGCAGATGCTGTTATTATGGCGACTGGTGGCCCTGGTATTATCTTCGGTAAAACAACAAACTCTGTAATTAATACAGGTTCTGCTGCTTCTATCGTTTACCAACAAGGTGCTTCTTACGCGAATGGTGAGTTCATTCAAATTCACCCAACAGCTATTCCTGGAGATGACAAAAACCGTCTAATGTCAGAATCAGCTCGTGGTGAAGGTGGCCGTATTTGGACTTATAAAGACGGTAAACCATGGTACTTCTTAGAAGAGAAATACCCAGCATATGGTAACTTAGTACCACGTGATATTGCTACACGTGAAATTTTCGACGTTTGTGTGAACCAAAAACTAGGTATTAACGGTGAAAACATGGTATACCTAGATCTTTCTCATAAAGATCCACATGAATTAGATGTAAAACTTGGTGGTATTATTGAAATCTACGAAAAATTCGTAGGTGATGATCCACGTAAATTACCAATGAAAATTTTCCCAGCAGTTCACTACTCAATGGGTGGATTATGGGTTGACTACAACCAAATGACTGAAATTCCTGGTTTATTTGCAGCAGGTGAATGTGATTATTCTCAACATGGTGCAAACCGTCTTGGTGCGAACTCATTATTATCTGCTATTTATGGTGGTATGGTTGCTGGTCCAAACGCAGTAGACTATGTTAAACATCTTAAAAAGCATGCGGAAGATCTTCCACAAGAAATCTATGATGCACGCGTTCAAGAAGAACAAGCTAAGTGGGATGCTGTCATGAAAATGGACGGCACAGAAAACGCTTACTTACTTCATAAAGAGCTTGGTGAAATGATGACAGCTACTATGACAGTAGTACGTTACAACGACCAACTTCAAGATACATTAAATAAACTTGATGAATTCCAAAAACGTTGGGAAAACATTAACATCAACGATACACAAAAATGGAGTAACCAAGGTGCTCACTTTACGCGTCAGTTGAAAAATATGATTTACCTTGCGAAAGTAATGACAAAAGGTGCATTATTACGTAACGAATCTCGTGGTGCACACTATAAGCCAGATTTCCCGAACCGTGATGATGAGCAGTTCTTAAAAACTACTATGGCGAAATTTGACCCAACTACTGGTGATCCAATTATCACGTACCAAGAAGTCGACGTTTCATTAATTCCACCACGTAAACGTGATTACTCTGCGAAAGGAGACTAAGAATTATGAATATCGCAGCTAATACTGGAAGAATGGTCAAAATTGAAATTTTACGTCAAGATACAAAAGGTGGCAATGGCTACTGGCAAAAATTCCAAGTGCCTTACCGTCATGGTATGAACGTAATTTCTATTTTAATGGAAATTCAAAAAAATCCTGTTACTGAAAATGGTGAAAACACTACTCCAGTAGCATGGGATATGAACTGTCTTGAAGAAGTTTGTGGTGCATGTTCAATGGTTATCAATGGCCGCCCACGTCAATCATGTTCAACTCTTGTTGACCAATTGACTGAGCCAATTAAAATTGAGCCTATGAAAACTTTCCCAGTTATTCGTGACTTACAAGTTGACCGTGAACGTATGTTCAATGCACTTAAAAAAGTTAAAGCATGGGTTCCAATCGATGGTACTTATGATTTAGGTGAAGGTCCACGTATGCCAGAAGGTAAACGTCAATGGGCTTATGAATTATCTAAATGTATGACTTGTGGTGTATGTATGGAAGCATGTCCAAACGTGTCTGAAAAAGCTTCATTCATCGGACCAGCACCATTATCACAAGTACGTCTATTCAACACTCACCCAACTGGTGCAATGATTAAAGACGAACGTTTAAATGCAATCATGGGTGATGGAGGCCTTGCAAACTGCGGTAACTCACAAAACTGTGTAGCTGCTTGTCCAAAAGGTATTCCTTTAACAACATCTATCGCATCATTAAACCGTGCAACTACAGTGCAAATGTTCCGTAACTTCTTCGGTTCTGACCACTACGTTGACTAATAGTACAAGCTTTACTCCCAAACTCCCTTACACTGAATGTGTGAGGGAGTTTTTTTCTATGAAAAATAAAAAATAATTTTGTAGAATAAAACTTAATCCAACTCGCCATTAAAGTTTCGTACAATAGGGAGTTCGGATAGGGGCATTTTCAAGAAAGAGTAATAAACTAAATATGATGTCTTCATTACAGCATAAAAAGATCGAATTACGCAAGAAGGGTGTACAGAAAGTGAGTTTTAACGAGTGAAAATGTGAATTTTCTATGATAATATAGTGTTTTCCTTTATAATGAATCTATATTCATTTATGACTTGCTAATTCCATTTGTTGTTTTGGGAAGAAGCGAATGAAAACTAGGGGGATGGCTAAGATGAAAGCAAATTATATCGGAGATTATCAGGAATGGGCAAAGGATTTTGCATTTTTTATTGAGGTTCGTGTACGTTTTTCAGAAACGGATATGTACGGTCATATGAACAATACAGTTAGCTTTACATATTTTGAACAAGCACGAATTGATTATTTTCGTCATTTAGATGTTCTAATGCCATCAGCAATTGATGAACATGTAGAGGGTATTCCGATTGTAGCCGACTTACAGTGTGATTACGTGAAACAGGTTTTCTTTGATGATGTGCTAAGAATCTATACGAAAGTAGCGACAGTAGGGAACTCATCATTGGATATTCATTACTTAGCGAAAAACCAGCATGATGAAGTTTGCTTTACGGGTCGTGGTACGGTAGTGCAAATGAACCCTCGAACTGGCAAGAGTGTACCATTATCTGAAAAAGAAAAAACTCACTTAGCAAGCTTGGTGTTCCTATAGTATTGGTAACGGATTGCGAAAAAGCCCTATCGAGGAAAGAAGTATAAACAATGATCTTGACGATTGAAATTGCATTTTTACGGCTCATCCCATCACAAAAGGTTGTGGATGACATTTGTTTAATGTATGCAATATTAAGTTGATTGGAGTGGAGACTGGGCGACTCCTTGGGGATCAGCGTCTCATCGGACGGCCCGCAGGAAAGCGCCCAGTCGGAACGGAAATCAACCACTCGATATGGTGATGATCCACTTTTACATAAAATTCATTAATGAGTGGAAGTAATTTCCGAATTTTTTTAGGAAACACGAGATATTCATGAAAATAGCCGTCACCGCTCCTCATTCCTTAACATAAGTTACAATACGTGCGGGGGAGGAGGGTGTAACTGAAAATGAATGGCTCTCATCATCGTTCTCTTTTAACGAACCGAGAACGTGAAATATTTGCGCTTTTATTAGCTGAAAAAACAACGAGGGATATTGCAGAGCAACTTGGTATTAGTGAAAAAACAGTGCGAAATCACATTTCCAATACAATTCAAAAGTTAGGTGTAACGAATCGATCTCAGGCGTTAATTGAGCTGTTACGCTTAGAAGAATTTAAATTAGACTAATTGGACACTTGCTATTTCAGAAAAAAAACGACAAAATAGAACTATTCAACGTATTTTTAGGAGTGGAATAGTTATATGTCGGATGAAGTAACAAAGCACTCACCTGAAACCGTTGCTACGGTTGAAAAGGAATTACGCTATATAGCGGCGATTGTGAAGCAAAAGGGAAGAGAGATTGTTTCACAATATGCGATTACGCCGCCACAATTTGTTGCATTACAGTGGTTAGAAGAGCTTGGAGATATTACAATTGGCGACCTGTCAAATCGATTATACTTAGCTTTTAGTACAACAACAGATCTAGTGGACCGAATGGAGAAAAATGAATTAGTCAAGCGAATGCGTGACGAAAACGACCGTCGTGTCGTTGTTGTTCATCTTCTCGAGAAGGGCGAACGCATTATTCAAGAGGTTATTGAAAAAAGACAGCAATATTTGCAAGAGAAGCTTGTTGGTTTTAATGAACAAGAAGTCGCGCAATTATCAAGCTATTTAGAAAAACTACATGTACACATGAAACAGGATTGAGGCGGAAAGTATGAATGCCCCGATAGGCGTTATTGATTCAGGAGTAGGCGGTTTAACCGTAGCAAAAGAAATAATGAAGCTATTACCAAACGAAACAATCTATTATATTGGTGATACAGCAAGATGTCCGTATGGTCCAAGAAGTCGTCAGGAAGTACGAAACTTCACTTGGCAAATGGCAAAAGCACTAGAGAAAATGAATATCAAAATGCTCGTCATTGCTTGTAATACAGCGACTGCAGTAGCACTCGAAAGTTTACAAAGAAATATGCCTTTTCCGGTACTAGGCGTTATTAATGCTGGCGCACGTGCAGCTGTAAAGAAAACGAAGCGACATGAAGTCGTTGTGCTTGCAACAGAAGGAACAATTAAAAGCGGGGCGTATGAGGAAGCCTTATTATCATTGAATACGTCGACTCATATTATTCCGCTTGCTTGTCCAACATTCGTACCACTTGTAGAAAGTGGCGAATATAAAGGTGAATTTGCAAATAAATTAATTGCGGAAGGCTTAAAGCCGTTGAAAAATGAACAATTTGATACGGTCATACTAGGATGCACGCACTATCCTATTCTGCAAAAACAAATTGAAGCTGTTGTAGGAGAAGAAGTTTTTGTGCTTTCTTCTGCAGAGGAAACAGCAAAGGATGTTCAAGAAATGCTTGAATATAATGGCACATTGGCTGACCCAGACGCTGTGCCTGCCCATAAATTTTATGCAACTGGTTCAGTGCCTATTTTCCGTTCAATTGCTGAAAGTTGGCTTGAGCAAGGTACTCTCCAAATAAAACGTTTGACATTAAAATAAAAAATCAGCTTAGCTATGGGCTAGGCTGATTTTTGCCGTTTTTAGCATTGTACATAAGGGACCGAGCACTTTTTTGAAGGTGAAAATTATGTTAAGATGAGTGCGCGAAAGATTTTAGGAGGAACGAAAATTATGACAAGATTTGATGGAAGAAATGTAGATGCGCTGCGTCCTGTGAAAATAGATAGTGAGTATTTATTGCACCCAGAAGGCTCAGTGTTAATTCAAGTAGGCAATACAAAAGTAATTTGCACAGCAACGATTGAGGATAAGGTTCCTGGATTTTTACGTGGACAAGGCAAAGGGTGGATCACTGCAGAATACTCGATGCTCCCTCGTGCAACAGCACAGCGTACAGCACGTGAGTCATCTCGCGGCAAAGTCAACGGCCGCACAATGGAGATTCAACGATTAATCGGTCGTGCATTACGTGCTGTCGTTGATTTAGAAGCACTTGGTGAGCGTACTGTGTGGATTGACTGTGACGTGATTCAAGCAGACGGAGGAACACGTACAGCATCAATAACAGGAGCATTTGTAGCGATGACACAAGCAGTTGCAAAGCTCGCAGAAGAAAAACAATTAGCAAAATTCCCAATCACAGACTATTTAGCTGCAACAAGTGTTGGTATTGTAGAGGATCACGGAGCAATTTTAGATTTAAACTACGTTGAAGATGTCGCTGCTGCTGTAGATATGAATATCGTCATGACAGGAGCAGGACGCTTTGTTGAGCTACAAGGGACAGGTGAAGAAGCAACCTTTTCTCGTGAAGAGTTAAATGAACTGCTGGCGTTAGGTGAAGCAGGCATTCAACAATTGATTGCACTTCAAAAAGAGACACTAGGTGAATTGGCTAACAAAGTGGGAGGAAATGAATAACATGAAACAAGTAGTCATTGCAACTAAAAATAAAGGAAAAGCAAAAGATTTCGAAGCGCTATTTGGTCCACTTGGTTATGAAGTAGTAACGATGTTTGATGTTGCCCCACAGATGGAAATAGAAGAAACAGGCACTACCTTTGAGGAAAATGCAATTTTAAAGGCAGAAGCATTGGCAAAAGAGTTAAACACAATTGTTATTGCTGATGATAGTGGCTTATCTGTTGATGCATTAAATGGTGAACCAGGTGTTTATTCCGCACGTTATGCTGGTGATCATGATGATGAAGCAAACATGGTTAAACTGTTAGAAAACCTAAAAAATATCGAGGATGAAAAACGTACAGCACGCTTCTGCTGCTGCATCGCTATCGCAGGACCTGGTTTTGAAACGACAACAGTTTTTGGGACTTGTGAAGGTGTCATTGCACACGAAAAACGTGGTACAAACGGATTTGGTTATGATCCAGTCTTCTTTGTCCCAAGCTTAAATCGTATGATGGCAGAGCTAGCAGCAGATGAAAAAGGAGCAATTTCACACCGTGGGAATGCTATTCGTAAGTTGAAGGAACAATTACCTAATCTTATAAAATAAGAGGTGATATCCATGCAAATACTGGTCATGAGTGATACACATGGCGATAGTAATGTAATTGAAAAAGTTCGTAGCTTTTACCCAAATGCCGATGCTTTCATTCATTGTGGAGATAGTGAGCTTCCTTTCTCGCATAAAGCATTGGCTGGCATGAAGAAAGTACGCGGAAATTGTGATATCGATAAAGCCTTCCCTAATGAGGCAGACTTCGATTTAGAGGGTGTCACAGTCTTTGTAACACACGGCCATTTATTCAATGTTAAAAATTCAATTTTATCATTATCATATCGTGCCAAAGAGGTAGGCGCGCAAATTGCGTGCTTTGGTCACTCTCATATCCTTGGGGCAGAAATGATTGATGATGTGTTATTTTTAAATCCAGGGAGCTTATTAAAACCACGTGGTCGTAAAGAAAAAAGCTTTGCTCTTGTAGAGGTGGAAGATATGTATTTTGAAGTAAAGTTCTTCACGGATAATAATAACTTTATTTCTACCCACAAGTTTATGCGAAAATGATGTAGCAAAAACGCTTAAGTTTTAGAAAACTAAGCGTTTTTTGTTTTATCCCACAATCAATTATGCCTCGGCATAATTGCGTCCTGAATCGGCTTTGTACTTAGGCCAATAAATGTTTTTTGCGCGAAAGCGTAGTGCTAACGCAGCGTCAGCAACGTGTTTTTTGCCTGTGCGAAAGCGAAGCGTCAGCAAGAGGACTTTATCTGCGCGAAAGCGAAGCGGCAGCAGCAACAGCACCGATGTTCGTCACTCAGTCGTTGTTGCTGTCGCACAGATAACTTGCCTCAGGACGTGACGTTCTTAGACTGGGTTCCTCTATTTTAGCGATGTTTGGACACAAGCTGAAAAGTAGCTTAAATCTGCATTCATCTAGAGGTGGGAGAATTCTATAATTGCCGTTTCACTTACGTTATAAAAAACATCTGTACCTGTCGCTACGCTTTCTGTACAGAAAAATGATTGTAGCTGACGCTTTACTTTCGCTACAGAAAACAATTGCTGAAAGAAGTTAATTGCAAATGGTAAAAATGGCTATGAATTGTTTATGATGAAGTAGAAAAAATAAAGATAAACGTAACGAAGGAGAAAACATGGAAAATACACTAAGATGGAATTTTGATAACAGTTATGCCCGTTTACCAAATATTTTTTATACATCAATCAATTTAAATCCAGTTCGTTCACCAAAGTTAATAATGGTAAATGAATCAGTTGCCAATTCACTTGGGTTAAACGTCGATGCGTTACAAAGCGAGGAAGCGGTAGCGATTTTTGCAGGTAACGACAATCCGACTGGTGGCATGCCCATTGCACAAGCATACGCAGGTCATCAATTTGGTCACTTTAATATGCTCGGAGACGGCAGGGCACTGTTATTAGGTGAACAACTAACACCAACTTATGAACGCTTGGATATCGCACTAAAAGGCTCAGGAAGAACTCCTTATTCCAGGGGCGGAGATGGCAGGGCAGCACTTGGTCCAATGCTTCGTGAATATATTATTAGTGAAGCCATGTATGCACTTGGCATTCCAACCTCTCGAAGTTTAGCTGTTGTGACGACAGGCGAAATGATCCTTCGTGAAACAGAGCTTCCAGGGGCAGTTCTAACCCGTATTGCAAGCAGTCATTTGCGAGTAGGGACCTTCCAATATGCAGCGAACTTTGGAACGGAGGATGAGCTAAAAGCTTTGGCTGATTATGCTTTGGACCGTCATTTTCCTAATGCTGAAGTAACTCAAAATCGTTATCTGACCCTTCTACAGGAAGTTATAAAGAAACAAGCATCTCTCATCGCAAAATGGCAGTTAGTTGGTTTTATTCATGGCGTCATGAATACAGATAATATGACCATTAGTGGTGAGACGATTGATTATGGTCCTTGTGCATTCATGGATACTTATGATCCAGCGACAGTATTTAGCTCTATTGATCGACAAGGTCGCTATGCTTATGGAAACCAGCCTAATATCGGAGGGTGGAATTTAACACGACTAGCTGAATCATTAATACCGTTAATTCATGAAAATCAGGAAGCTGCCATACATTTAGCTCAAGAGACTTTAAAGCAATATCCTCAGCTGTATTATGCAAACTGGCTAACAGGTATGAGGGCAAAGCTTGGGATATTTAACGAAGAAGATCAGGACGCTGCACTCATTGAAGAGCTTCTGAAGTTAACGCATCAACATCAAGCAGACTATACGAATACATTTATCGCATTAACCTTCGATAAATTTGATGACTCACCGTTATTTAATACAAATGAATTTAAAGAATGGTATAAGAATTGGCTCGCAAGGCTAGAAAGACAGCAAGAAACAAAAGACATGTCTCAACAATTAATGCGCAATCATAATCCAGCAGTTATTCCGCGAAATCACCGTGTAGAAGAGGCATTAGAGGCTGCTGTTGAGCAGGGAGACTATAGCGTAATGGAGCGATTAATGGATGCTCTTGCTCAACCTTTTGCACATTGTGTGGAGCAGCAGGAATATGCGACATTACCAACGCCATCTAACCAACCATATCGAACGTTTTGTGGCACATAAGTTGAAAATTATTGTGTCAATGAAATTAATGCGAAAATATAACCCTTCGGCAAAACGAAGGGTTGATTTCCGTTCTGATTGAACGCTTTCCTAGGGGCGCCCGATGAACCGCTTGGGGCAACAGATGTTTTTTGGGCGAAAGCGTAGTATAACGTAGCGGCAGCAACAGGATGTTTTTTGTGTGAAAGCGTTATTCACAGGACGTGATCGTTTTAGCTTTCGTTCCCTTATATACTCGCTGATGGTCTTATCTGTGACGCTTATCCCCAAGGAGCCGGGTAGTCTCCGTTCTAATCGACCAATCACAAAGTATGGTATCTTATGTATGAAAGCGAGTGGCCTGGAACGTGATCCTCATTTAAAGAACAACAACATTTACCAACAGTTTGAAAACGAAGGATAAATTCTTCGTTTTTTATTTTGAAAAAATGTCACTACACAAATTCCTGAGCATACGCTATGTTATGAATAGTAGTGAAGGGAATGTGTAAAGTGCATAAGTATTCAAAAGGTTGGTTTGTGAAACAACTTCGAGATCATGGTATTTTGGTGCATCCACAATATAAAAGTCATTTAGGCAGTTATAAAGAATCCGAACTACGCAGTTTATACTACCGATATGTTGCAATAGAAACATTAGATTCAGAACAAAAATAATCATTTTCGTTTGAATAACTCCTTTGTAGGAAAGAATTTAACTACAGAAAGGAGTTATTTTATGTGGAGTAAACCGTGGATTTTAACGCAAATATGGCAAGATGTGTTGTTTCTACATTGGCCAGTATCACCTAAGGATTTAGAGCAGTATATTCCGCAAGAGTTGCAACTGGATCTCTATGAAAATAACGCTTGGCTTAGTGTTGTCCTTTTTCAAGTAAAAGGACAACGACTAAGATTTCTACCACCATTCCCAGGAGTAGGTTCCCATTTGCAGCTTAATGTCCGGACTTATGTTACATATAAAGGCATGAAAGGAGTCTATTTCTTTAATTCAGATGTTACGAATCGTTTTATTGTTCAAATAGCTACAAAGGGCAGTTTATCATATCGTCATTCAAAAATAGCTTTACAACAAAAAGAGAATAATTTTTCTTTTACAAGTTTATATCATGGTGCACAGGATGAAAGGTTGAAAATTTCGTATCAACCGATTGCCGGTGAAATAAGTAGTTCTACCTTTGAAAAATGGTTAGTGGAACGTTATCATTCTTGGTCAAAATGTAAGAGTTCTCTAGTTCGCATAGATATAAATCATATGCCATGGCAGTTGCAGCGAGTTCATTTTAACATTGAAAGCAACACATTAGCTCCATTTGTAAAGGAGTCTATACAAGGCATTCAACCGATTGCTCATTATTCGAAAAGTAAACAGGCTAAAATTTTTCCACCAATTTTGGAAAACAAAAAGATTTATTAATGTTAATAAAAGAGATAACAAAATTGCATTACAATGGCGCTTGCAATCATATCCGACATAGCAAGTGCCTCAGCTTCAATGTCATCAAAAACTTGAATATCCTCTTGATAGTTTTTCTGAATCATAGTTACGGCTTCTTTTTTTGTTAAAGCTAAATGTGTGTAGAACATTTTTTGTACTTCCTCAATACTCAAGTATGGATTAATTCGATTCAAAAATATTGCAATGTCGTCTGCATTACGATACCATTCCTTTTCCTTTGCATCCGCTGTTGCAGTATCTCCTTTGGCAGCTGCAGTTACTAACTGCGCAGCAATTAGAAGATGTTCTTTAATCAGTTCAGCATAACGATCAGCAATTTGGTCGCCGTAAAATGGACGTAGACAATTGCCTAAGTCCGTTGCATTTTGTAACAGCCGTTCTTGCACAAATGGCAAATCAGGTAAGCCAAACACAATACTTATAATCGTCATCCTCGTCCAATTGACATGCTCCATCCATAATATACGATTCATTGCCATAAAATCCGATTCAGCCTTACTGATACAGTGACGATAATCGTTCTGCGGCTGTAAAAAATGGCGAATAGGTGCAGTATACTGTGTGTAAGAGGCATTATAGAGCTTGCTTAAGGGACTTACGTATTTTCCGTTTGAATATGGGTACAATGTATTTCCACTCCTTCTAATTTTCTTCCTAATGTAGAATACTCCAAGGTATTTCTGTAAATGAAAAGAACAATTTTTGTAAAAGGAGTAAATATGGCTTTTCTTCATACATCATTTTTTTTATTCATCCCACCATCCACTGTTAGATAAATGTCTGTAACGAAATTATTTGTTGGGCTGATTAATTATGCCTTAGCAAAATTCCATGACATCTGCTGAAAGAAGTTGAATTTGTTTGAATCATATCATTTCATTCATCCAATGTTATGTCTTAAAAAGATTTATGTTGAAATTTCACTGCATTATTAATTAAAATATGGATAGTAGCAAAAATGATCAACCACTTTTTGTATTAAAGAAACGATGCCCTGTTTTTTCGTAACTTCTTCTGTTTGAACAAGAAGAACAGAATAACCTAGCAAAAGTAAATCTTTTCCTACGAAGCACTAATTCTTTATTTACATCAGCAATAACAATATAGGCACTATTTCGTACATACGTAAGTACAATGCCTTTACCTATTCCTTGCGCACCGCGAGTTTTATGGCTTTTCAATATTTTAGCAAAAGTAGAGATGAGGAGGGCATAATGGGGTTTTGGAAATCATATAATATTAATATGAGGCAAACCTTGCCTTCATAGTTAAATTAATGTTGACATTATGATAAAAAGCACATATAATAAATATTGTCCTTGATATGGACTACATATAAAATAACATTATGTCTCAGTAGCTCAGCAGGATAGAGCAACGGCCTTCTAAGCCGTCGGTCGGGGGTTCGAATCCCTCCTGGGACGTCATTATTGCGGTATAAACCGCGTCAAATCAACCTTCTAGCGTAGTTTTATAGCGGTCAATGAAGCGGTCTAACTGCGGAAATTGAAACGCCTTCTAACTAAACGTTAGGAGGTTTTTTTGCGTTGTCTAAAAAAAGAAACGGTTTAAATGTAAGTACGGATTTAAACGGAATATTCAGCGTGGAGGATAGCAGGAACCCGATCGTTGTTAATCCGAAGTCTGCGCTATCTATCGAAAAAGCGTTAGAAATTATCGTAAAACAGATGCGAGCGAGCGGATTGCGTGAGCGTACTGTTCATGATTATGAAACGTACGTAAACGATTTTGTTCGTAAGACAGATGTTGAATACTTGCTTGCTATTGATGCTGATGCCATTTACGAATGGTTAGGGCAAATGAAAGTAAAGGATACGACAAAGCGCGTTCGTTTGAAGTGCTTCTGCGCGTTTCTCGGCAAGTGTTTTAATAACGGTTGGCTTAACGATATGTTTTGGAGGAATATCAATATTCGCGTGAACGAGCCTATTAAGCTTGGCGCAACGGAAGATGATGTATTTAACGTTTTACGCCAGCTCGACCTATCTAATTTTATTGAGTTGAGGGATGCTGCGGCGATATTAACGATGTATCAAACAGGTATCCGACTTGCGACATTATCTGCATTAGAGGAACGCCATGTAGATTTAGAAAATCGTTTACTCCGTATTGATGGCGCACTATTAAAGAATCGGAAAGTTATATTATTGCCATTTGATATGAGGCTGCAGAAAATATTCGAAGTTTTGTTCAATCAAAATATGATTATTCGTGAAGAAAAGGGATTAGAGAATAAGTTTGTATTTCTAACGCATCAAGGTAAAGGCATCGTTAATGACGAGTCGCCTAAGTCTAATGCGATTGCTAAGCGATTGAATTATTATAAACGGAAATATGGTATCGAAAATATCAATCCGCACGCACTACGCAGAGGTTTTGCGAAAGATATTTATAAGCGTAGTAACGGAGATTTAGCGTTAGTTTCTAAAGCGTTAGGTCACAGTGACTTTGCTGTAACTGCACGTTATTTGCATCTTGATCCGGAGGAAGTAGCGGACAAGCTACGTGAATTTAGATAAAAGAAAAAGCCTAGCGCTCGCAACGCTAGACCTTAACTTAATACGATTACACTAAAGTTTCTGACGCCATAGTGTATTTATAACCTTACTTTAGCATTTTGTAAAAAAATGTTCAAGTCCGAGGTCTATTAAGTGCACCATTTTTTAGTGGAATCCGACGAGGATTTGCCAACCAATTCGTCGTTAATCTAACCTTGGAAGGTTATCGCTTAGCCGTTGCAATAATTAAGCGTAGGCTGCAGATTACGAGTTCCCTATTCCTCGTTGCGGCTGAACGTTGAAAGCTACCGATAAGTGCTGAATGAAGGATACCGATTGCTCTACGGAGCAGTAGCGTATTTCATGCTTAACGTGTCGTAGCCCGACAATATGATCGGAACGGCGGCTTAAATGTGCAACGTAAGATTGCGTTTGCAAGCGTTATAGCTCGCTCAAGGGATTGGTGAGAGTTAAAGAAATGCGGAGAGAAATCTCGTAATTGAATAGGGCGGCACACTCAACGCGACGGTGACGTCAGCCAAACCGGACTATCTATCTTGTTCCTTAACATCGCTATTTCAGCCTTGTTTTGCGAACAAGGTAGATAATTTTGCGGTCAGCCTTCCGCTCTAGTTCAGTCAGCCAAAATTATAATAAAAAGTAAATAGATTTATACCAAAAATGTAAGAAAAATAGAATCTATAATTAACAAAAGAAGATACTATATTATAATGGGGGTGATTTCGTGGAGAAATGGAATGAAGAAGTTGTTGAGTTACTTGTAGATTTAAATAGTCTAAAAATGGCGGAAAGAAGTGGTTCTGAAAGTATAACTAATGTTTTATTTTCATGGGTCGAAGGTTATTTTAGTCAAAATAACTTCGAAGGTAGTTTAGTATTAAATTACACTAAGACTTCGAAAAAATATATTAGGATAACGGTACTACAAAAGAAGTTATTAATTTCGGTAGATGGATTTGCTGATGTTATAAAGATAAATACATTAGAAAATAATCAAGAAGTAAATACTGTCGAAGAATTTTATATTGGGACATTTATAAGTGAAAAAAACAACTTATTAAGCAGAAAAGTTATGTTTAATATTTTAGATGATTTTACAAAGCTAGCAGTTGAAAGTTATATTAAGGAAAAAATTTATTTATAATTAACAATGCGCTTTAATTTTTAGAGGATTTTAGCAGTAATGAAATATTTAATTCGGCATTAATTTGAAAGTAAGTTATAATTTGTATGTTAGAATAATGTAGGAAGGAGGGAGTATAATGAAAGAAAAAAATACCTATCAAAATAATCGAGAACAAAAGCGAGATTATAGGGAAGATTATAGGGAACATTTAAATGAAAAAATCGAAAAAGGCAGTCATAATTATGAAGCATTAAGAGAACACGATAATAGTAGTCTTGTAAGTTTATTGAGCCAAATTGAGTCTGAAAAAGATAAGAAAAAATGAGTGAGATTATCGGGTTAATTGGAAATTTAAGTGGTTTTGTATCTTTAGTATTGGCAGGAGTAATAGCTACAATTGGTATTATTCAATCTAAAAAGAAAGACACCGATAGGTTTTACGAATATTTAGAAATAATGATTAATTTGAAAATAGAGCTTGAACTTGCATTAGCTACATATGTCAGTTCTCAAAATGACTTAGAAGCTTATAACAATTTAAATACAAGATACACAGCTTTTGTAAACTACTTAGATTATTTTTCGGCGAAAATAATAAATCAGAATTTATTTAATAACAAAGCATTTAAACAATTTCAAGGTGAAACCCATCAGGGTTTAAAAGAATGGGCGATAATACAGTTAAGAATTTATGGAATAATAGAAGAATTGAAATTTAATAAATTTGAAATAACTACATCTTCAACTACAAGAAAATCTAATCTAAAGAACACTTATAAACTCTTGAAGCTTACTCTTCCTACTAAGGACTATGAGGAGATGCAAGAATCATGTAGGAAGTATGGGTTATTATAAATTGAATTACTTGAGACTTTTTTAGAATTATACTAGCTATCATAAAATACTATAATCTATATAAAAAGCACTTGCCAAATAGTCGACCTGCGCTTTCAACGAAGTTAATTATTATTGAAAAATCGTAGGCTGTAAATGCAATATTTGTGAAGGAGTTAATAAAATGGAAAAAGATAATTGGGTTGAAAAGCTTAGCGAAAAAGTAATAGATGCAAACAGAGTTGATGAATTTTCGAATGTTCAAAACGTTGTAAGTTATGTAGACGAAATAATCCAGTCTACATTTAATATTGATGAATTAGAAGGTAAAAACTTTGGGTATAGTAAAAATAATAAATCTATACAGTTAAAAATCTTTGATAAACAGTTGAGTATATTTG
The DNA here is from genome assembly GCF_044762845.1 of Lysinibacillus sp. NPDC096382. Lineage (NCBI taxonomy): Bacteria > Bacillati > Bacillota > Bacilli > Caryophanales > Bacillaceae > Lysinibacillus > Lysinibacillus sp. NPDC096382. The sequence goes on along the minus strand of NZ_JBIWFC010000004.1, from coordinate 58,675 downwards.
CTCAAGAATTTGAAGAGTTGGTAGCAATAAAGGTAGAGAGTGTAAGTAATCCTAATGACATAAAAGTTGTTGGTGTAATCACTATGTCTGATGGTAACTTCAATTATCCAGAGGGTATTAAAAAAGAAAGATTTAATAAATGGCATATAGAAACAATATTAAAGGAAAACTTTCAATTAAGAGAAGAAGTATTTAGTTTTGAATAAAATTATTTAAACGCCTAGTTTAATTTACTAGGCGTTTTTTTCATCGTTTTCGAAAACAATATCATAAGGGTTACCACCAGACATGATTTCACTTTCCGGTAAAAATGATAATAACTGTGTTATATCAGTTATATTCATCGCTGCGGCAATTTTTTCTAGAGTTGGTATGTGTAGTCGCTCGATATTGCCTCGACATAACTGACTAATAGTAGCTTGTCGAACTCCACTTATATCAGCAAGCTGCTGTTGAGTTAATCCACGTTCTTTCATACGGGCCTTTAAATGAAAAATAATATGAACCGGATCATATTCTGGCTCATCATTATCATCTTGTGCATATAAGGCTTTTAATGCTTCTTCACCTGTTAAATCACTCACTTTTATCACCTCAATTAAAGTTTATCATACTTTTATACGTTTATGCGAATAAAATGTTGACACGCAATATTTTTAAAGTTATTATACTCTTAGGCGTATGAAAAGACGCATATTTTTTTTAACAATTATACTCTTAAACGTATAAAAGGATATCAGGAGGTTGGTAAAATGTTCAAAATTTTAAAAGAAGGTCACTGGTTATCTGAAAATGGTTTATGGGGCATTGAATATCGTGTAGTGCTGATCAGAAAAACTGGTACGTATTCACAAGAAATATGGGTAACTCGACGCAATACTAAAGGGAAACACGTTCGTACAAAGAAAACAGTTCCTCGCTATGTTAAAGAAATGATCGATAAATATAGCCGAAAGTGCAAAGAGTTTGTTGCTCGATTAGTTGAGGACAGAGAAGCTCAGATACTTACGGCAAAGGCTGAAAATAATTCTTGGCAAACTGTGCTTACTCTAGGTGGAAGTGAGAATAAGACATTTTATTTAAATGAATCTACTTATGTTATAAGAAACGACTTCTACAATGCATTAATTGTCAATGAAAGGGAGCATTGTTTGTTGGAGGTGGTTGTATGAAGGAAAAGTTAATGAGACAAGTTCCTGTGACTGCAAAATCGTACACTAAAGCATACCTACGATTATTAACACAAGCTGTTTCAATAGTAGGAAGTTCCTCAAAAAAGTTTGATGCGTTCTTCTTTGGACCGAATGGAGAAGAAGGAGAACTTAGAAAGTGGTATTACGGAACGACAGCATTCTCGATTGCAGTAGTTTTGTTTATATATGGGATGAAAAATTTATAAAAATTTGTTTTCGTCAAAATGTACGGATTAGGAAATCTTTCTATATTAGATAAGTAGAAAGGATAATTATTAATTTGTCACAAAATCGACATAAAAAGGCTTTCTGAAAGTGCGCCAAACGGAAATTTTATGGATATAAGTCAGTAGGAATAAATTTTTTGCCGGAAGTGTTAACAAATTTAGTTTTTGCAGACCAGGATAAAGTAGGAAAAGTTTTTTCTTAAATTTGCTGCAAAATGGACAATTCAAGTCCGCTTTATATAGTAGGCGAAAGTTTTTCTCGTAGCTTGTCGCAAATCACGTTGAAAAATCGGTATTTAAAAGTAAGAGGTGAGTTGTCCCAAAATAGGACGTTTTAGTGTGCAGTATATAGTGTAACGAGAATTTTATAAAAAGTGATATCGAAATGGAGTTTTACATGGGAATAAGAAGTAGGAAGAAATTATTATCGGAAATATGTCCGAAACTGAAATTTCATTCGGGTATATAAAGTAGGAGGCAATTCCGTCGGTCAATCGGCGTTCATATATAACAAAAACAACTAATTATAAAAAGGGAGAGATTTTATTATGACAAACACAACAAACACAATCGAGGTAACTAAAACAGTTGAGCAAAAAGCTTTAGAGGTATTAACGGCAATTAAAGGACTATCCGTATATAAATCAACAGGGTTTGAAAATCAAATTTATGATGAAAAAAGTAATGGGTTATTCGCAGCTAATCTATTAAACTGCTAAAGGAGACGATAATGTGACGGAACAAAAACAAACAATCGAGGCCCAAACTGCTTTACCTTACAAGTACGACGCAGGTTGGACAGGTATTCCCAACGCTATATTTGAAATTTACGCATTTCATCCGAGGTATACACACGCATGTACAAACGTGTATCTATTCCTACTGCATCGCCATAACTCGAAGTATGGTTACGCATTTCCGACGCAGGATCAGATTGCAGATGCATTGTGTACAAGCCGGAGTACTGTTAGCACCGCTATTGGTACGCTAAAGCATCTTGGATTAATTGATGTGGAGCGTCACCCTGACCACGACAACGTTGTGTACTTCTTCAAACGCCCAATCGATAATCGACTATCGTTTGAAATGAGATTTCCCGAAGCGAAAGCGAAGCGATTAAAACACGAAGCATCACGCGAGCAAGATAAACAAAAAAGGCATGATCGACAGTCCCAATTTAGAGAGAAACAGGCAGCCGCAAAAGCGGGTTTATTGTAGCTATGAAACTCAGATGTGTAAATTTTATAAATCTGATGTGTAAAAATTGTACCGTATTAATACTTACTTACCAAGACTTACGTATAAAGACTTAAAACATTTAGCGCTCATTAATGCTTAAAAGAGTGCATTAATAAACGCTATCTATCACTCTCATATATTAGTGATGGTATTTAATAGAGCATGAACAAAAAATACAACGTGTGGTTAAATTTTTACACCACGAAAATGGAGGACAGCCAATGACGAAAGCAGTCGCAGCCAAAATGAAAGCCAGTAAAACAACGTTCGCACTAATTGAATATGCAAAAGCTGACGGAATCACTATAACGTATGAAAACGTCTATCCAGGCTCTATATATACGCATAAAATCACCAAGGCGTACCATTACGTCAAGACTAGCGAAGATATGCCGAAATCTAAAAATCCGTCAATACTTGAGCGGTTTGCAAATGTAGATGACGTACCACTAAAAACAGCGAAGGTTACAACGTTGGAAGGGATGGCCAGGGAGTTCGGCAAATTATCGGAGCACCTAGAGCGTAAGAGTATTCAAGCAAATCCGCCTGTTTTCGATAGGGCTTACGTTGAGAGGTCCGAATTTACAATTACGGATTTATACAACGATTTAATGTCGAAGATTGAATGGTCGCTACTTCGATATACGGCGCTGGTTTACACGTTTGGATTCGACGCGCTGTCGTATTATTCTACCGTACTAGATTACTCGTATTACGTCCACGAGCGTAAGAAGTTTCGTAGATGTAAGTACATGTTTTGTCTGAACATGTTCGCTATAGAAGTTAACTTCCGCGATGCGAAATCAAAGCGAGTAGATAGCCGATTCTGTTGTGATACATGCCGTAAGGCTTCGCATGAATCGAAAAAGCGATTCGATAAAACAGGCTCGTATTTACCGATTGAGTATTATTTGCCTTTATATAGTGAGTCGATAGATGATCGGTTTAGACTTCGTGAGGAAACGCAGCCATCCTATAAGGTTGAAACGGAGATAATGAAGAAGAAGCCTATGTTCAAAGCAAAACTGAAAAATGAAAGTTATGAGCATGGAGAAATGGTCAAATATAAAACGTTGGCCGAAGCTAAACAAGCCCAAATAGTTGCTGAAAAAGTTGATAAAATAGCCGTTTATCGTCAGATTATCCGTCGGACGAACCCCTATATTAGTGAAGGGCAATAGCCCGCATTTATTTTTAAGGTAGTAGCGTCAATATTGAACAATAGAATACAAAGGAGGACAAACGATGAGACCGCACACTATTAAGTCGTTACGTAAGTTTCACGGATTAACGCAAGCTGAGTTTGCATCTCGAATTGGTTACACACGATCAACGATTAGTGAAGTAGAGAATATGCGGAAATATCCGTCTGCTGCATTATTAACTGCTGTCACTCGACAGTTTGAAATTACAGATGAGTTTATTGCTTTTTTGCGTAATTTCGAAAAATTAAATGGAATTATCCATGATTACACGGTAACACATTAAAAGTCAAAAGTAAAGCATTTTGAAAATCAGCCAATAAACAGCAAAGGGGATGACTGATATTACCGCAGAGCTTTGGAGACAGACGGAATCCACGTTCGCACTCTACGTCGATACCTCGCACGATCGTGAAATTCGCAACATTAAAAGGTCGCGTGATTGGAGCATCATAGCAACATATCAAAAGAATGGACGAGTTGTCGGCTTGCAATGGCGAGTTCCCGAATCGGACTATCGAGCAGCGAAGCGCATTGAAAAACGCATTAACAAAAGTGTACATGAAATCGTAGAAACACCGTCGTTAGACACGGGCTAGTGTTCGGATGAACAAACACCTTACCTAGTGTTCTATCGTCGCTTAAATCAAGCGAAACGACGGATTTATGTTCATATATGTAGTCTTTTTAAGGGGGTGATAGTAGTGCCGAATAAGTGGGGTGATTTGCGTGATTATACACGCTTTAAAAGTGAATCTGAAAAGTTAAAACAAAAAATAAATACACCTAAAAAGCCGAGAAAACCTGCGTCTGCAAAATAATTAAATCGCAGTACTGCAGCAATTAAATTTAGGAGGAAAAGGAAAATGACAAATGAAACGACAGTTCAGCCAGAACAAGAGGTAATCGAGAAACAAGCAATCGAACAACCGACAGAGCAAACGGAAATTGACGAGTTACGAGCGCAGGTAGCCGAGTATGAAGCACTGAAAGCGCAATTAGCAGAGCAAGAGGCGACTCAAAAAGCTGAAATATTCGCGCAGAAGGTCGAACAATCGGGCGTTAAAGACTTCGATAAATTACAGCCGTTCTTGGATGCTTCAAAGCTCGAAGGCGATGCACTCGACGAACTACTCGGCATCTTGCAGGGCATGAAGCCAAAGACGACACCAATAGGAAGAGCGACAGTCAGCGGTAGTGGAGATAAAACATCTCAACAGATCGTACTCGATCAAGCGGAGGCAAAAGCCAAACGCACGGGCTCAGTCGAAGATATTGCCGCATTTAGCGGATTAAAACAAAAAATTAAACAATTTGGAGGACGACGATAATGACAAACGCAATCAACACAACAAATTTAGTAGGTAAGAAAGAATCTGTAGTAGACGAGGTACTTTTACTCAATCCAAATCAAACGCCTTTAATTAATTTACTTGGTTTCAGCAATCCAGTAACAAATACAATCCATCAATGGTATGAAGATAAAATGTTTGATACAAAAACGAAGGTAACAGCCGCGGCAACTGCGGCAGCAACGGAATTAACAGTAGCAAGCGTGGAGCCGTTCGTAATTCATTCAGTTGCACAGATTGACGAGGAGTTAGTCCTTGTTACTGCGATTGATAAGGCTGCTAAAAAGCTGACAGTTGAGCGTGGTTATGCAGATACTACTGCGGTAGCAATCGTAAAAGATACTGAAATCGAGTTCCAATACGATATGACTCCGGAGGGAGCAGACGCACCGAAATCACGATACAAGGCGCGTACTCCACAAAATAACGTAACACAAATCTTTATGGAATCTGTAGAAGTAACAGGCTCAGCGCAAGAGGTTGAGCAGTACGGAGTAGACGACCTTTATAACTATGAAAAAGCGAAGAAACAGTTAGAGGTAGCATTACAGCTTGAAAAATCACTAATCAACGGGATCAAGCTAGACAACGGCATTGTGCGACATATGGCTGGTTTACGTCAGTTAATCAAAACGAATGTTATGGACGCAGCCGGCGCATCAGTGACAGTTAAAATGCTAGGAGACTTGGTACAAGCCGTATTTGAAAAAGGCGGTCTGGCTAGTGGTGGTCAGTATGCGTTTATTGTATCGGCTAATCAAAAACGTGCAATCAGCGACCTTCAAAGCGATAAAATCCGTATTGTTCAAGCTGAAACTAGTCGAGGTCAAGTAGTGGATCATATCGTCACGGAGTTTGGCCGTTTCCCTGTAATTATGAACGATAACGTAAAATCGACGGAACTATTCTTCATTGATATTAACCGTACGAAAATTAAGCCGTTAGGTAGTCGTGGATTCCACCACCAGGAAGCTGCAATCACTGGCGACCATCGTCGCGGTTTTATTGTTGGCGAATACACGCTCGAGTTCAAACAAGAATCAGCGCACGGACGTATCAAGAATTTAACTTAATAAAAACATTTGAGGCTTACGATTAATTTCGTTCGCCTCTTTTTTTGTATAAAAACGCAAAGGAGACAAGAGAGATGAACGGAAAGGCAGTTGTGTTTAAAGCCGGAGCAGCAGTAAATCGTATTGATAAAAGTAATTTTAAAGTTAATGACGATTACATCATTTATGCGAATAGCATTAAGCCTCAGTTATTACGAGTTGTATGGACTGACCTCCAATGGTCATTAGCTGCAGCTAAGATTCTAGAGGCACTTACTTTAGCTATAAAAAAAGTAGAGGGACAAGATACCCTCGATGAATTTAAACGTGCATGTAAAGAGTTTGATTCTGTTATTAGCGGTATGAACGGTGGTGGCTCTTGATTGGCGATGAATCTGACAGCCATATTCAAGGTTCGTGACCAAGGTACGGCAAAATTACGGCAATTAACGCAGGTAATGGATAAGATGAATCGCAGTAGTCGTACTGTCAGCGAAGGAATATCGAAAACACAATCATCCGTTAGTCAGCTAGGTAATACTGCGTCCTCAACATCGTCCAAAATGGATGGCTTAAAAAGTAAGCTAGCGGGGCTAGGCGCAGCAGTTGGGGTGGGTTCGCTTGCTAAATCAGTCGTTGGTATTGGCGCTGAATTCGAAGCATCGATGTCAAAAGTTGCGGCCGTTTCTGGTGCGACAGGTAGCGACCTATCATTGTTAGAATTGAAAGCTCGCGAAATGGGAGCGAATACAAATAAAAGCGCGTCAGAGGCTGCCGATGCGTTGGGCTATATGGCTCTTGCCGGATGGGATACTCAGCAAATGCTAGGCGGAATAGAGCCTATCTTGAAGTTATCGACGGCTGGTAATATGGATTTGGCCAGAACTTCGGACCTAGTTACAGATTCAATGGCGGCTATGGGTATTAAGGTACAAGACTTACCTGGATACCTCGACATGGTAGCGCAAGCCTCTCGTAGATCGAATACTGAAATCGAATCACTAATGGATGCGTTCCTAGTATCCGGTGGTCAGTTTGCTTCACTGAATGTTCCGTTAGCGGAATCTACTTCATTACTCGGTATCTTAGCTAACCGCGGTTATAAAGGCGCGGAAGCAGGTACGGCAATGAACGCAATTCTCACTAACCTGACTACAAAAGGTGGAGAATCCGGAAAGGCTATGAAGCAGCTCGGTATATCTATGTGGGACGCGCAAGGTAATTTCGTCGGTCTAGAGGCTGGATTAATGAAGGTTAAAGATAAACTTGCGGGATTAACGCAAGAGCAGCGTAACCAAGCGATATCTATGATAGCCGGGAAGGAACATTTAAAAACTTTCCAAGCTTTATTGTCGGGCCTCGGTGCAGAATACGGTTCGTTAAAAGACGACATCAGTAATTCTAGCGGAGTTCTCGAGAACTTATACAAAATAATGACTGATAACCTCAAGGGGGATTGGGACACATTAAAGTCCGGGCTGTCTGAAGCCGCGATAGCTATATTTCAACAACTTGTTCCGGCTTTACGTGCTGGATTGAAAGGTTTGTCCGGATTGGCGAGTTATATACCTAGCATTACCGATGCGTTTTTTAGTTTCGCAAAATCGCTATCATTCTTAAAGCCGTTATTAGTTCCGCTAGGTACATTCTTAGGCGTATTATTAACGCTAGTTGCCGGATCAGCAGCCTTATCCGCACTAGGCGCAGCTTTCTCGCTGTTAGTAAGCCCTGTCGGATTAGTCGCTGCAGCAATTACAGCGGTCGTTTTAGCCTTCGCAACAGCTTATAAAAAATCTGAAACATTCCGAAATGCCATAAACGGAATTGGCAGCGCCTTTAAAGCCGTATCGGAAATACTTAAAAACGGTCTTAAAGGATACGGAACAGCAAGAAATCTACTTGAAGAAGCCGGATTTAGTGAGTCTCAAATACAGTCAGTTATAAGCTTCTCATATAAGCTAAAGGACGCATTCGATAAAGTAAAGAGCGTATTCAGTGGGATAGGAACGTTGATGACAGGTGGAAGCTCACTAAATCTACTAACTGCGCTAGGTTTCTCTCCGGAGATGGCTACGAAAGTAGATGGCCAAATTAAAGGAATCAAGGCGAAAGTATCTGAATTTATAACTAACGTTAAATCTAAATTCGGTGAAGTAGTAGCATATGTTACTGAAAAAATAACACAATTATCTCCGACATTCGACCGTTTAAAAGAAATCTTCTCTACAGTATGGTCAACCTTAGTCAGTGTTCTAACAAACGCATGGACAATCATTGAGCCGTTCTTGAGCGGTTTTTGGAACATGCTACAGGTCCTTGGCGATATTGCTATGGTCGTATTTAATAACGTCATTATGCCGGCTATTTCGTTCTTAGTGCAATTGTTCTCGACTTTATGGTCTATAGCGCAGCCTATACTAACTGGGTTGGGTCTGTTATTTGAATTAATGTCAACTATAGTTAAGCGCTTATGGGATAAGGTCCTAGTGCCATTCATCGACTTCATCACAACCGCTGCAAAAAATGCGTTCGACAACTTCGCGGGTGCGTTAGAGATTGTACAAGGTTGGTTCGAAACGTTGAGCGGATGGGTGAGTACGGCATACGGGCATGTAAAAGACTTCATCGGCTTTATCGGTAAAGCTAAATTACCGGACTGGGTAACTAACGGTATTAGCGCAGGGGTAAACTTTGTTGGGAATATTTTCGGTGGTGGCAAGGGTGGTAATCCGAAATCGCACTATAGCGGCTTAGATTCTGTACCCTACGATGGGTATACAGCCCGATTGCATAAATCAGAAAAAGTTCTTACTGCGCGAGAGGCTAAGGAATATGACGAAGGACGCTCAGGCGGTGGAATTAATATCGCGAAGTTAGCTGACCAAGTTATTATACGTGAGGATGCTGATATCGACGAGATTGCTTACAAATTAGCAAAGGCGATAGAGAGAGAGGCGACACAAGTTGGCTATAAATACTATTGAGTTTTGGTTGAAAGATCGACATAACGTCTAAACAAACGGCAGGCATCGGCTTTTACAGCGTGCTTGCCTTTTCTAATAAAACGAAAGAAGGCGAGTAGATGACAACGATTGATATTGAGCGGATTAAAGAAGATTCGAAGCGATTACGTGAAGCTAAAGAACGTGAAGATAAGGAGCGTGGCTATTGTGTAATACCAAAAGACAGATATGCACCAGTAGTTAGCGATCAATGGGTGCTAGAGGTGTATCACCGCCATTGGGACGAAATCAAAAAATTTATGGCGGAATATGCGTCGGTACTTTTAGTCGCTAAAGGAATCAGAGCATTAGGAGAAGATGCGAAGCTTACCGAGTGGCTAGACATTCTTTCTGTTGCTAAGTTTTGTAGAGATAAACATCTACGCCTACATTTTAGCATTATTGCTCAAGTGTTTATACCGACAGTCATTAGCGGGCAACGTCATTCGGGAACGAACTACGCAACTCTAGCGCAATTAATAGCTAATGTATTTAGTAGATACCCTCCTAGTATTCAGTACGATAGCAACGATGACTACGACGGAGATTTTGAAGGATACTATGCGACAAAACGCGAGGAGGTATTGGAATGGAAACAGACGTATTGCATCGAGAATTAGACGCTCTCCTAGCTGATTGTGAGCAGAGAGAGCCGTTTCCGCCAGTTAGCGACAAGTGGGCTTATGAGTGCTATAACAAGCATATTCCAGAGATTAAAGCATTCTTGGTAGACTACGCAACTTTACTTTTAACGGCTAAAGAGGTCATAGCAATTGATGAGTCCAAGGAGATACAGCGATGGATTGACGAACTAACGATTGCGGGTGAGTGCTACGAGGACACCTTGCGCTACACATGTTTTTATTTAACCGAGTTCTTACTTAAGCCATGTATTGACGGCAATTCAACGCAAACATATGCAGAACTGGCGGACAGTATTGCCTATGAACTTTCTCAATACAAATATATGCCTGCCGATTTATTCCTCGATGAATACGACGGAAACTACACTGAATACTACGAACGAAAACGAATGGAGATGGCAGAATGGCAAGAAAATTAGACGAAATTCTTAAGGAATTAACGATGGATCAAGCGAAGGCTGCGGAGTTGTTGTATGAAAACGACTTACTACCGCCTGGCAAACGTAAATCATTCACAGACATTGCGAAAGAAGTGGGGGTGTCTGACCGCTCATTACGTAAATGGCGCCAGCTACCAGCGATGCTCGAGTATAAATCAGCAGTCACAGCTACGTATTTAACTGATAATCGTACTCGTATTATGCAAGCGCTAGTACGCGAATGTGAGGCGGGCAATGCTTCGATGATGAAGCTGTATATGCAAACGGAAGGTATGCTTATCGACCGTGCGGAACTAGACGTTAAAACGCATGCGGTAGATGAAGCTGCGGTTGCTGCACAGTTAGCCCGTATCAAACAAGGACTGAATCGTTGACGTATCAACGTTTTAGAGCGGTAAAGTATTAAATTGGCGGTGGTTGGCTTCGGCTGCCTGCCGTCTTTTTTTGCGTTAAAGTAGCGTTGATGCTTCCGACTGATTCCGAAATACGGCGAAAACATCGGGCAGAAGGCGCTGGCGGACGCGCTACCTTGAAAACAAATCGTTATCTGACAATTTACATATGCGTTACCTTTATCAAAACTTAACAGTATTGACAACGTTTTACCGATGCGATAAGATAGCCTTATAAACGTTATCAAAACTTGTTATCAAAAGTTAGGGGCGATATAATGGCTAAATACGGATATGCTCGGGTATCAACGGTAGCACAAGATTTAGAATCGCAAATTCAGTCGCTAGAGTCAGAAAGCTGTACGAAAATCTATAAAGAGAAGTTTACGGGGACTAAGACGGATAGACCGGTATTTAATGAAGTTATGGCGTTGTTAACGGAAGGTGATACGTTAGTAGTAACGAAGCTAGACCGGCTAGCCCGTAACACTAAAGAGGGTATCGATGTAGTCGAGGCGTTATTCGAGCGCGGTGTACGTGTGCATGTACTTAACGTAGGACTATTAGAGAATACAACAATGGGACGTTTCTTTCTAACTACTTTATTGGCTGTCGCTGAAATGGAACGGAATTTAATCATTGAACGAACACAAGAAGGAAAAGCAATCGCAAAGCAGCGTGATGATTTCCGCGAAGGTAGACCGAAGAAGTTTGATAAGAAGCATTTAGATAACGCGATGCAGCTATTGGAATCGAATAGTTATAAAGAAGTCGAAGCAAAGACTGGAATCTCAGTCGCAACTTTAGCGAGAGAGAAAAGAAAACGAAAAGAACAAACGATCAAAAACGATTAATTTCGTTAATGATCGTTCTTTTTTTTTGCGTTAAAGGCGTGACCCCAAAGCCCTCGATTCTGACAGCCGTCATCTGGTGTCCGAGAATTACATGCATCATTTTCAAAACAAGCCGACTTTTACGCTGTCAGACGCATCGACATTCGCAAAGTAGGGTAGTTGTACGTGTGGAATAGTCTGAATGACGTTTATTATTAGTGAATATATGTATTTTATTGAAATATAAGGAACTCTGTTATCCGGAATTAACTTGCGTCAGTTTAGCGTCACTGTTATTTCTCCGTACTATAACAATATCGCAAAGTGCTACCGAATAATATCGGACGACTTTACTTATTTTTGACGTCTCTATTTCAGTTCATTTAGTGGATTTTTAGACCGCTCAATTTTCGTTAGAATGACGAAGAAGAAAGTGAGATGATTAATAATGTGGGAGAAAGATTCGTTTACTATCGGAGAAATTATGGAAGAGTTGAATCTAACGGATGGTCAAATTCGCATAATTCTTAGTAAAATGCAGGATCGTGTAGAATTTAGCGAGAAGTTACGGAATGGGGAACGTAGATTAAATAATCTAGAGGTATCCGTAATTGAATTTGTACATGCACGTACTAATAAAGAGCGAGTGCAAGATGACGCATGTGATTTAGCGGTATCTATATTTTATCGAGATAATAAACCTAAAATAATAAAGGAATATCTAACGTCGGAAATTGAGCGATTGGAAAAAACCGAATAAGTTTAGCTTGCTATTGCGGGGAAATATCGGTAAAATATTCCGTAATATAAGTAGTTACGAAGGCGGTCGGTTATACGTAATCAATGACCGTTCTAACTGCGCAAATTGAACGGTGATTATTAACGAAATGATATTGCGTCGGGGGTTCGAATCCCTCCTGGGACGTCTATTACAAATTAAAGGTTGATTTTCAACCGAAATGAAAAGCGCTTGAAACCTTATGAATACTGGGTTTTGAGCGTTTTTTGTTTTTTAGATATTTTGAGAATCGCATTAAATAACATATAAAATTTAAATTAGGTAAACAAAATGTAAACATGGTGAACAAATAAAATTAAGATGAATAAAAGTTAATTGCAATTTCTTCATGCTGTTCTTCCATTTCTTTCAATACATGTGAATAATGAACAAGCGTTGTCTGAATATCTGAATGTCCTAAGCGTTTGGAAACAGAATGAATGTTAGCACCTTTATAGATTAAGACACTTGCATGGGTATGACGTAAACCATGGAATGAAATTTGCTCGATTTCTAATGCGTCTAATGTTTTTCGCAATAATTTATTAGCACCTTCATTTGTAACTGTCTTAATTGATGACTGTCTATAAAAAACTAAATTATTTTCATTTTCAGGAAGAGCTAATATCAGCTTTTTAAATTCATTCATAACTTTCTTATCTATGGAAATTTTTCTTTCTGATTGTTCATTTTTTAATGGTCCGAAACCAGTTCCTCTTTTATAGTCCCATGCTCTGTAAACCTTAATTTGGTTCTTTTTAAAATCGAAACAATCTATAGTTACTCCAGCTAATTCACCAAACCGAAGACCTGATACTAGTCCTAACAATGATAGGTACTCGTGAAAGGCGACAACCGTTTAAATAATTCATTATATAATTTAACACTATCATTATAATTCAAATGCTTATCTTCACTCTTTTTAGCGTTTAATTCCACTTTACGAGTGAAGTCTATCGTTATATATCCTTCCTCAATAGCATCTCTTACACAAGATCTAATGTGTGTATTGAGCTTCCTAACAGTCTCCCTTGATTTACCTTTACCATATTCATTTAAAAATATTTGGTAATCTGCTCGAGTTATCTTTTGAATAGGTTTATCTTTGAAATATTCCAAATCCATTTACAAAGTATATCGAGATGTTTATGACGGTTGATGGATGCGAAGTAAGTATAATCATGTCTTACGATTTCGAATGGATTCAACAGTATTTAAATAAGGGCTGGATTGAGAGAGGAGTTTGGGATTTAGATGAACGCAAAAATGCTTGAGAAGCATAACAATTAATGTAATTGAGGCTATTGGGAAGAAGCTTTAATGAACAATTTAAGGAAAAAAACAATAAAGGGTCACCAAGCTGGGAAGGCGACCCTTAAATCGGAAATATTAATACCCTGTATTCATCATGAATGTAGCGCCAACAATAATTAAAAGAATAAATAGAACAACAATTAAGGCAAATGCAGATCCATTACCATATCCGCCACCAGAGTTGCCGCAGTTATTAATGCCACCAACATTTCCACCATAGTATCCCATAAGAAACACCTCCTTTCTACAATATATAATATGTTAGCGGTAGAGAAGGAGTATGGTTGAAAAACCATTCAGCTATGGGCATTAAAAAATATATATTTTTGAGAGATAAGACCATAAAAAAAGGGCCACTTGGGATGGAGTGACCCTTAGTAAAATAGATCGGGAGGTGTAAGGCTAAATTAGCTTTACCTTACTATTATTATGATGTGATAGCTATGTTTGTATAGTGAAATGCCTGTGAAATAGATTAAAATTAGAAGTTTAGCTTTAATTAAATAAACAAACAAGGTAGGTGTTGATAAAATGAGAATGAGAAATTTAGAAATATCTAGAAATGGTATGTTGAAGGAATCATGGGTGGTATCGTTAACTGTAATTTAAACAGTCGAGTAGGTTTCACGGCATCATTAGAAAAATTTATTATTTAATGCTAGTCGGCTCAGTGTATTTACTGTCGCTAGTTATTCGAGGTATCACAGTACGCAGGTGATGGGGCAGCCATTGCATTCTGTGTACTCGAATTTATTTCTATCTCGGAAAACGGTACAAAGATGGGCTTGCCAATGTAAATTTTATTAAAGAACTTTTAGCAATTGTAAAGGATAAAACAGGGGAAGGTGAAACGAAATGAGTACAAGCGTAACTACTACATGTCGGAATCTTGCCGAACTATTACCAGCTGCACAAAAGGCTTGTAGATTACTATTCCAAGCGTGTTATAAAGCTTACATTAAGAACATCTTCATTACTGAAACATACCGCTCACAAGAACCCCAAAACTACCTATATGCACAAGGACGAACACGACTAGGGCAAATTGTTACATGGACTTTAAACAGTAACACAAGTCGCGTTTAGCGTGGGATAGCGCTGTTGGACCTCCACAATCATTGTATGATGTAACAACTTTAAATCGGATTGGTGTTATCGCTCGTAAGTTAGGAATTACATGGGGCGGTGATTGGGTAGGTAGTATTGACCGACCTCACTTTGAAGATGCCTAAAGGCTATAAATTAGAAGGACAAGTAATCGTACGAAGCAACAGCAAATTGCAAGTTCAATTAATTGTGGAAGACAAAAAGGAGGAAATCAAAATGACAAATTGGAATCAAGGTTCACCAACTATGCAAACAGAAGCTGAAAACGATATCGCAAAGGCTGCAAAGGCTGGTATTATCCAAGTAAAGGATTTGCAAAGTGGAGCAATGACGACGGATCGTTTGATTGGATTGTATATTACGATTCAACAAAGACGTAGTAAATAAGCAATGAGGACCAGCAAAGCTAATTTAGCCGAGCTAGTCTTATTACTTATTGCATAATACTAAAGTGACAATTTAGTGAAAATTATTATATAAGAATCAAACGAAATAAAATATAAATTTCAAGTGTTTTGATGATAAGTTCACTAAAAATGTTACTTTTTTATTAGAAAAAATATTTATAACGCCAAAAAATAGCGGAGAGAACGCCAAATATTGGCGTGTAAATTTAATTGAAATACTATTTCCAGGAATGATAGGATAATAGTTACTCGAGGGTACTAATATGCTATAGCAAAAAATATTTACATAGATTAGGATGAAAAACATGAAAAAATTAAAAAAATTAGTTCTTAGTTCTGCATTAGCGTTATCTACATTAGGGGTAGTTTCAGTTTCGGAAACAGAACAAGCATCTGCAGTAAATAGTTATTGGTCGGATAAATGTAAGAATGACGACTTGTGCATGAATTTGAATTATATGAGTATGAGAGTAGGTACAGAAAATGGCTGGGCTCATACTAAGGTAGAGATAATATCAGGTGCAGCTTCAGGTTTAGCTACTGTAACTTCTGATGGTAAAAAAGTTAAAGCATTGAAACCTGGGGAAGTTGTTGCTAAAATGTACGATAGAACTGGTGTTGAAACTGGCAAATATACTATGTATGTACTGACACTTAAATAAGTTATATAAAATTTTTTAATTAAAAAACCAGGCGCTCATTAAAATGTGAGTACCTGGTCTTTTTATGTTTAGTATTCTCTTACTTCGAATGAAGCAATCTTATCATGTACGATATACTCAGTTACTTTTTTATAAGGAGAAATTGTTTTTGAAAATTTGAATGTTGAAGTACCTTGTGTACTATCAAACCAATTCAAATAATCATTTAATACTTTATTAGTAACGTCATACTCTTTTGTTATGCCGTTTACTAATGTAATGCTTAAAATCGCATTTGAAGATTCAGTGCTTAGTTTTTTAACAATTACTGTACTAGTGGCCGCAATATCGGTGTTTTCAATTTTTGCAGTAATAATTGCTTCACCTTCGTGAATAGCGGTTACATTACCATTTTGATCTACAGTTGCAATTGAATCATCACTAGATGACCAAATTACTTTTGCTGTATCTGGAGTGACTGTGGCAGTTAGCTTTTCTGAGCCACCTTCAAATAATTCTAGATTATTTTTGTCTAATGAAATAGATTCTCCACTAGGAATCTCGTTTTCTGATAATAAAGTTCCGTCAACATCAATGGCGTCTAGTACTAAATAAGTCGTATTCGAGTTTTCTTTTTTCTCAATTTTAACATGATGTAATTTGTTTTCTAAATTCAATTTTTCGTATGTAACTATATGATTGTCTCCTAATGGGTTATTACTATAGTCTGAGTAATTTTCTTTTTCTCCGTCTATAGTAATATAATTTATAGAATCTCTATTATTTGTCATTGTATTAATGATTCTTAAATCTGTGCCGACAAAATAAAACTCTATAGATGAATTAACCACATTTGAATGAGATTCTGTATTATTGTATCTAGGACTTGTAGAGGTAACATGTCTCCATGATCCCTCATATTTAATGGCAGGGTTCGTGTTATCGTACCTTTTCCATCCTTCTTCTGGTTGTGGTAAATGTTCTCCGATAGAAGCTGCATTAACTTCAATTGAATTATTCGTAAACAAAGACAAACTAAACATAGAAATAGCTAAAATTAAAATTGAAAAATATTTCTTCATGATTTATCCTCCTAATCAAAAAATTTCTTTTAATAACCTACAATAACAACTTTAACCATGCCTAAACTTATTTACCATAATAAAAATCGTTTATTTTTAATAATAAAAAGCCACTCATTTGAGTGACTAATATTTTTATTGCTTATGAAAATATATTAAAAACTCCAACCATAAGATTTCACTTCAATTGTAGAAATATTTTTTATAACCTGGTGGTACATCAGGATAACTTAATTCGAAACCAGCTTCACTACCAGGTGCGATTCCTACATCAACACTACCTTTTAACGCTCCTAATAAATTTCCGTTTGCATCAAATAGTGCCGCAGCTAAACGTACATCATCTTGTTGTTCTTTAGTAATATTCTTGACAACACCAGTTACCTTGTATCCGAAATCTCCTGCGATACCTTTTGTACCACTAACTTCTAAAACGTTAGAATCCTGTTCGGTTTTATCGAAACTGAAATTAAATGTTGTTTCTGCATATGCATCAGCAGTTGTACCATCTAATGTTGTTGATTCAGAAATAATGGCAGTTTCACCAGGCAATATGATACTAGGAACAAGAGTCAAGATACTCAAATTAGTGAAGATCAAGTGTTAGATGAAGGTATTTACATTGGGGGTACTTTCTATTCCAAAGAGGAATTTGAATTACTATTGGATTAAGCTGTGTATGTTGAAAAAAGAGTCCAATATCTACATTCGCAATAACTAGCGCTATTGCAGGTACATGAATTTATAATACATAGAAGCTTATTTTGCTGAAAGAGCTTATAATGAACATAAAAAAATGGAACTAAAACAGATGGTCACACAGTAGATAGTAATAAAAATAAATTACCTATGACTGGAACTTCTCTTACTAGTCGTGACAGAACTGCAAATGGGGTTATAATAGAGGCCTGCGTATTAAAAAGGAGGTAAATATATGACAGAAAATGAATACTTAGAATTCATAAGCCACCTCGCAATGAATGATGAATTAAATTTTAGTTATAAAGATGATGATTATTGGATAAGTCATAATCCTGGTAAATCCTATCTAACAAGATCTACAGATCAATATTCTCAAGAATTTAATGGATATGAAGAACTCCTTGAAAAAGGAACAATAGAAGGCATGAAAATCTCAGAAATATATTCAGAAATAAAATGGTGAAATAGACTGTTTTATTGTTCAAAACAGAAAAGCTTTTAACGAATGTCTATTAGGAGCTTTTTGGGAAAGTAGTTAATAAATAGATAACAAAAGACCACTCTGTGATGGATGGTCTTAAAACCAAGGTAAACAAAAGGTAAACATTATAGTTATTAACCATTAATATATAAGCGTTGTAGTATGTCCTCCTAGAACGTCTATAGATCCAGATAGAATAAGTTTGAACCAACTGAAAAGCGTTTCAGATCCTTTGTTATCAAGGATTTGAAGTGCTTTTCCTTTTTTGAGAATAAGTTAGAAAAGGCTGGAGAATGAAAAGTAAGAAAAGTTTTTATGGAGAAAGAAAATATCGCTGCATACTAAAAAAAAGTTATAAAATTATCGTTTAATAGGCGGAGCATAAATCAATGTTTATGCTCTCTTTTTTTGTTTTTGTCTATAAACTCGTCGATTATACTGCTAGTACGACGCTATCAGACGCTTCTCAAAAGCTACAAAAAGAAGAGGTTTTTTAAATCAATTTTAAAAGATTAATAGAATCTTAATATAATTTATGAAAACTCCATATCCAAATTTTTTTAGGGAGTAAAGCATTTTCATTACAAGCAGATAATCTGTATTTATCGTTAATTTTATTAGTAAATATAATATCGTTTTCATAAATCTCAAAAGAAATTGATGTTAAAGGGAAAGAAAGCCCTTCCCCCACAGCTTTAATATAACTTTATTTCAATGTCCATAAGTTGAAAAATAAAGTGTTTCTATCATTTTCACAACTCCGAATAATTCCATTTTACCTCCTACGTTTTATTCCTTATTGTTTTTGTTCAGACATCGACGGATGGCAATCCCAGGGCGACGGATCGAATTAGCGGCGACGGAAAGGCAGGGCTCACCGACGGAAGTAAGTCTTAGAGCAATAATTTTAAAATAATTTACTATAAGACAAGTGTGACAGAGACTAGAAAAATCTTAACATTTATGCTTTGGATTTTTTTAGACTAATATAACTGATTTTTTGCCGTTTCAACGATTATTCAAAATAATACATTTGCATCTTGATTTCAAAGTAAAGAGGTTTAGAATATTTATCCTATTTTTAACACGTATTCGAGATCAATATAGTTCTAAAGGTAACAACTATAAACATAGGTATTTTAACATAAAATTCAGAAAAAATTATTTCCAATAAGATACAAATATGGTAGAGTTAAAAAAGGTTGGATTAATGTTATTATTTGTGATATTACCTTTTGTTTACCAAAAAAGTGTTTTATAGGAGGTCGAAATGTGTGCTAATAAAGAAAAACATGTTGTAGTTGGTACTGGACCCCTTGGGCTTGCAGTAATGAGAGAGCTTCTAATTAGGGAGAAAGAGGTCATAATGGTTAACCAAAAGAGTTTCATCGAACTTCCTAAGGACGTAATTTTAATCCATGCGAATGTTTCAAACTTTGAAGAGTCAGCTAATGCATTTAAGGGAGCAACAGTTGTATATCATTGTGCCAAACCTGATTATACTAAGTGGCCAGAGCAATTTCCGAATTTAAACAAAGGGATTATTTATGGAACAAGTCAAGCAGGGGCTAAGTTGATTTATGCAGATAACCTTTTTATGTATGGTTCTTCTAAACAGCCGTACAATGAATCGTCATTAAATCTTGCGAGTGATCGGAAGGGGTTAGTTAGAGCTCAAATGGCTGAAGAAGTATTAGAAGCTCATTATAGTGGTACGATACGGGCCGCTATTGGAAGAGGACCTGATTTTTATGGTCCAAATGTTTTACATTCAATCCTAGGTGAAAGGGTATTTAAGTCTGCGTTACGAGGAAAAGCAGCTAAAGTAATTGGGTGTATAGATGTTCCCCATACACATATTTATATAAATGATTTCGCTAGAGGACTTGTAACTTTAGCAGAGAATGAAGAATCACTTGGAGAAATATGGCACATCCCGAGTGATACGACAGTCACTACTAAAGAGCTAATTCAACTAGTTTATAAAGAAATACAGAAAACATTGAAAGTACAATGTGCTCCGAAACAAATATTCCGATTAATGGCCTTGTTTAATCCTTATATGCGTGAAATGAAAGAGATTTATTATGTTTATAATCAACCATATATCGTTGATCATAGTAAGTATGAGCGTACATTTGGTCTAGAGGTTACACCGCATGCAAAAGCTATAAAAGAAACGTTGGATTGGTATCGAAATAACCTCTATTAAGAAAGTAATTTACGGAAGACTTATCTAATTCTGTGAAGGTTTGATTTACATTCTTTATACGTAGTTAAGGAAGTACAAAGAAACAATACATTGCTACTTTAAACGCAAGATAAAAAAACTTCTTTTCAAAAACATAAAACTACTATAAGCGAGGGAATATGATGACATTAAAAGATAATTTAACAGAACCAATTGCGGTAATAGGTATTGGATGCCGTTTCCCAGGAGGTGTAAACTCACCAGAATCTTTCTGGGAGTTATTAAGTAATGAAGTGGACGCTATAACTGAAATTCCAAGTGATAGATGGAGCATATCAAACTTCTATAGTTCTAATAAAGTAAATCAAGGAAAATCAAATTCTATGTGGGGTGGATTTTTAGACAATGTAGATCAATTTGATGCCTCTTTCTTTGGCATATCTCCTAGGGAAGCAGCTTTATTAGATCCACAACAACGTTTGCTTCTAGAAGTTTGTTGGGAGGCTATGGAAAATTCAGGTCAAATGCAGGAACGTTTAGCAGGTACAAATGTGGGTGTTTTCATGGGTGCTTTCACTTTAGATTATAAATTATTGCAATTTTCGGAATCTAACAGACATTTAGTAGATGCACACTCAGCTACAGGCGCGATGATGACGTTATTGGCAAACCGAATTTCTTACACATATGATTTCCGTGGGCCAAGTATTACGGTTGATACAGCATGTTCTTCATCCCTTGTTGCGTTACATTTAGCTTGTCAAAGTATAAGGAATGGGGAAAGTACAATGGCACTCGCGGGCGGTGTCAATGTAATGATTAAGCCAGAATATTTTATTGCTGAATCTAAAGCAGGGATGTTATCAGCTGATGGGAGATCTAAAGCATTTGATTCTTCTGCTAATGGTTATGTACGTGGCGAAGGAGCAGGAGTTGTATTATTAAAACCACTTTCTCAAGCAATTAAGGATAATGACCCTATCCATGCAATTATTAGAGGTAGTGGGGTTAATCAAGATGGTAATTCCCAAGGTATTACTGTGCCAAGAGCAGAAGCACAAAAACAATTATTATGTGACGTTTATGAAAAGAGTGGTATTAAACCTAATCAGGTACAGTACGTAGAAGCTCATGGAACAGGAACGCCGGTTGGAGATCCTATAGAAGCTAATTCATTAGGAAGTATTTTGGGGGCTGATAGAATTCCTGAGGACAAATGTTATATCGGATCAGTTAAGACTAACATTGGGCATACGGAAGCTGCAGCTGGTGTAGCGGGATTAATTAAAACAATTCTTTGTTTGAAGAACCGTCAAATACCGGCTCATCTCCACCTTAAGAATGCCAACCCTGATATCGATTTTGAAAAGCTTAATATTAAAGTTCCAACAAAATTAACTGCTTGGCCAGAAACTGACGTAGCAATTGCTAGTGTTAATTCATTTGGATTCGGTGGAACAAATGCCCATGTGGTATTACAAGAATATGTACCTAATGAGACTATTCAGGACATAGACAAAACAGAGGATCTCCAAACAATAGTTTTATCTGCACGGAATACTCAGGCATTAAAAGACTATGCTAAAGATTTCAAAAGAGCTATTTCTAATAATAAATACTCATTACGTGATATTGGGTATAACGCTATTACAAGACGTAGCCATCATAGTCATCGATTAGCTATAACTACAAATTCTGTGGATGAATTAATTGAGAAATTAGATGTATTCCTGGAAGATGGGAAAGAAGCCGGTATTGTCTCAGGAGTCGCTGATAATAAAAAATCACCTTTAAGTTTAGTATTCACTGGAATGGGGCCTCAATGGTGGGCAATGGGTAGAGAACTTCTTCAAAAAGATGATGTGTTCCGTAAAGCTGTAGAGCAATGCGACGAAATATTTAAACGTCTTTCAGGATGGTCAATAATTGAAGCTATGCTAGCTGATGAACTATCATCCAAAATGGAGGAAACTGAAGTTGCGCAGCCAGCTAATTTTATGCTACAAGTTGGTTTGGTTGAATTATGGAAATCTTGGGGAATAACACCTGATGCTATTGTAGGACATAGTGCTGGAGAAGTTGCAGCAGCTTATTGTGCTGGTGTTTACAGTTTAGAAGATGCAGTGAAGGTAATATACCATCGAAGTAATTTACAACAACGTACTACTGGATTAGGTCAGATGGTAGCGGTAGGATTATCTTTTGAAGAAGCTAGAATTGAAATTCTAGATCTTGATCATATATCTATAGCTGCTATTAATAGTCCTAATGCTGTAACGCTTGCTGGGGCTCCTGAATCCCTTGATATACTTATTGAATCACTCGAAAAGAAAAAAATATTTTATAAATACCTAAATGTTAAAGTTCCATATCATAGTCATTATATGGATCCTTTAAAAGAAGATATTTTAAATGCTCTTAAAGATATTAAAGTTCATAAACCACACACGCCAATCTATTCTACTGTAACTGGCAAGTTAATGAGTAATGACGACTTTAACGCCTACTATTGGTGGAAAAACGTAAGAGATTCAGTACTTTTTGCAGCAGCAGCGAATAATATGATTGAAGATGGTTTCTATAATTTTATAGAAGTAGGCCCACATCCTGTTTTAGCTAATTCTATTTCAGAATGCTTGTCACTTCATAACGTTCAAGGGCTAATAATCCCTTCTTTACGTCGCAAAGCCGTAGATAAGGAGGTATTATTCGGATCTCTTGGTGCCTTATATACAAAAGGGTATGCTATTAATTGGGATAACATACACAAAAAGGCGGATAATACGATCTGTTTCCCTACTTACCCTTGGCAGAGAGAACGTTATTGGCAAGAGTCTTTAATATCCGAACAAGAGCGACTGGGAACACATGTCCATTCATTACTAGGAAAAAAATTAAATACACCTGAGCCTACTTGGGAAAATGATTTAGATTTGAATCGCCTTCCTTATTTATGCGACCATCAAATTCAGGGTGCATATGTATATCCTGGGGCGGCATATGTTGAAATGATGTTAGCAGCATCAAAAGAATTATTTGGGGCTACTGGTTTCGTCTGTGGTGAAAGTGTTAAATTTAATAAAGCCTTGTTTTTAACATTAGGAGAGTCTGTAAAATTAAGACTGGTTTATTCAGTGGAAAACTCAACAGTTTCTATTTATAGTCAGCCTACGGGAGTAAGTCAGGACTGGACATTACATGCTGAAGGGCAGATAAGACCGAACGTTAGTCTTAAATCTCAAAACAAAGAACTTCAAGTCTTAAAACAACGTTGTACTTTACAACTTTCCCGGGAACAATGTTATTTGCAATTCCGTAAATTCGGTCTTGAGTATGGGGAAACTTTCCAGGGAATTGAGACACTATGGCAAGGTGAGCAAGAAGCATTGGCGAAGATAAGTTTACACGAAATAATTGAAGCTCAATTGGATAAGTATGAAATACATCCTTCTATCTTGGATTTATGTTTCCAAGTACTTGCTGCTGCATTGCCATTCCAAGAGGACGAAGAGAATACGACAGTTTATATGCCTGTAGGTGTAGCAAAGGGAGCTCTACATCAAAAAGTTCGCTTAAATACAGATTTGTGGATTCATGCTTCTATTTTGAACAAAACAGAAACATCATTAGAGGGAGATATACACCTTTTTGATTCTGAAGGAAATATCATTATGGAAATTTTAGGATGTAATGCAGTGTCATTAAAGGATACTACATCATCTAACAAATCTTTAGGAACACAAGATATATATGAATTGCAATGGCATACTCAAGTAAGAAAAGAAGCTAATGAATATTCTCCTGTAAAAAATGTTTCTGACAAAGGATATTGGATCATTTTCGAAGACGAACGAAAAATAGGACATTCTGTTGCGGAAAAGCTAATTAAGGTAGGAGAGCACTGTTATTCTGTGCACCCAGGAGTTAAATACGAAAAAACAAATAATATATTTACTATAAACCCTTCAAATTCTGAAGATTTCGTTCTATTAATGGATGATATACTTTCTGATTCCACTCAATGTCGAGGAATTATTTATGGTTGGGCACTCGACAATAAAGTAACAGATATTTTAAACACAAATGGCTTGAATAGAGTGGAAGAATTGGGTTGTGTTGGTTTGCTTCACCTTGTTCAATCTATTGTTCACAAGCAGCTTCCAGATAATGTTCGATTATGGGTTGCAACAACTGGAGCACAGCAAGTAGGTACGGAAATTGGTTTGAATAATGTAGCTCAATCAGCTGTATGGGGGCTAGCTAAAGCAATTGGGCATCAGGAACATATGAATTTATGGGGAGGAATTATAGATTTAGATGATTCCTTATCAGTTGAGAAAAATAGTAATCTCTTATTTGAAGAGATTTGGAATACAGATGGAGAAGATCATGTTGCCTTTAGACAAGGGGAACGTTTTGTTGTTCGGTTAGAAGAGGATGTTCAACTTAATAAGCCACTTCCAATTGTATTCAGACCAGATGCAAGTTACTTAATTACTGGTGGTTTTGGTGGTTTAGGATTATTAACGGCTCGCTGGATGATTAAAAAAGGAGCTAGGCATTTAATTTTAATGGGCCGTGGAAAATTCCACAATCGTTTAGATTGGGATAAAGTAGATATAGATAGTGTAGAAGGGAAGCGTATTACAGCTATAAAAGAGCTAGAGTCGATGGGAGCTACTATCCATATAGCTACTGCCGATGTATGTAATAAGAGCGAAATAGAGAAATCTCTGCTTCAATATTCTGAAGCTGGGTGGCCAGAAATCCGTGGAGTAATCCATACAGCCGGGGTAGCTCGACCACAATTATTATATCAAATGAATCAGCAAGAATTTACCGATGTTCTTCGTCCAAAAATGATTGGCGGATGGAACTTACATGAACATTTTGAAAACCAATTACTAGATTTCTTTGTTCTATTTTCATCCATTGCATCTGTTGTAGTTATGAGTGGACAGGCTAATTATTCAGCGGGCAATGCATTTTTAGATGGATTGGCACACTATCGAAGATCTCGAGGAATGCATGGATTAAGTATTAACTGGGGGCCATGGCTAGAATCTGGGATGGCTACACAGCTTGATTTGCTAAATTACTTTGATAATCGCGGTTTATATTCGATGACAAATAATCAAGGGCTTGAGGCACTTAACCAATTATTATGTCAGAATAGAGCGCAATTCAGTGTAGTAGGAGCAGATTGGCCAAAAGTAGCCGATAAAAACTATCCTCTTGGAAATGTACCTCCTATCATTGCCGAACTTGTTAATAAACATAGAGAATTACAAAGTCACACGGATAACTCAGAAGATAATTCGCTAGACTTTTTGAATAGTTTATTACAATTAAAGGATCGTAAAGAACAGCTATCACAACTTGAAGCACACATTATGGAATTGTCTTGTGCCGTGTTGCGTTTAAATCGTACACAGATAGAAGTAAATGTACCACTTAACGCTTTTGGTTTAGATTCCATGATGGCAATGGAGTTGAAAAATACAATTGAAGCAAGTCTTCAGGTTACTATTGCAGTTGTAGATTTATTACGTGGGGTAACTTCACAAGAGTTATCAATGAATATTATGGAAATGCTAGATAAAAAGCACAACTTAATCCAAGATGAAGAAGTAGGACAGATTATTTCGGATTTAGGAGAACTTTCAGAAGACAAAATAAACGATATTATTAGTTTAGTTGCAGCTGGGAGGGATCAAGTTGAATAAGTATCTTGATCAGATTGGAACACTTACAGATGAACAGAAAGCTTTGCTGGTCAATCAACTTAAGTCAAAGTTAATTGGCCGAGAAATCCCTAAAACTGAAAACCATACATTATCTTTTCCTCAGAAAAGATTATGGTTTTTAAGTCAATTAGATCCTGAAAGCTCTGCTTACAATATTCCTTCTGCTTTTCTGTTATTGGGAGAGCTTGATATTGATGTTTTGCAAACTTGTTTCAAAGAAGTAGCTAATAGACACGAAACACTTCGTACAAGTATTGTTGAAGATATAGACGGTGAACCTATAAGAAAAATAACGTCCGAATCTTCAGCGATGATGGAATTTTTAGATTTAAGAGAATTGCCTAAAGACGTACAACGTCAAGAGCGGAATAGAATCGTCAATGAGGAAATTCAAAAACCATTTAATTTAAAAAATGACTCTTCTTTATGGAGAGTCGTTTTACTTCAATTGAATGATGATGAACACTACCTAGTAGTTACAATGCATCATATTATCTTTGATGGGTGGTCTGTTACAGTATTATTACAAGAGCTTAGTGAGTTATATGGAGCTTTTATCAACAACACACCTTCTAAATTAATGAATCTTACAACACAATATTCTGACTACGTGTCATGGCAACAGAAGCATTTGACTGATGAACTTTTTCAAGAACAGCTAACATATTGGAAAACAGCCCTCGAAGGCTCTCCGCCTGTTTTAGAACTACCGACGACATACTTACGTCCGGCAATACAAACTTTTAAGGGATCCTCATATGTTTTTGAGTTATCAAAAGCAACAAGTGATAATTTGAAAAAATTATGTAATTCTGAAGAGTCGACAGCTTTTATGGCAATGCTTACAGTGTTTTATACCTTGTTATATCGTTACACTGGACAAGATGACATTATTGTTGGTGTTCCTATCTCAGGAAGAAACCGAAATGAATTCCAAAAGTTAATAGGTGTATTTGTTAATACTTTGCCTCTTCGTGTAAGGTTGTCTAGAAATGTAAGCTTTAAAAATTTACTTAAGCAGGTGAAGGAAGCTTCTTTAGAAGCTTTCTCTCACCAAGATGTTCCATTTGAGACAATTGTTCAGAATGTAGCTCCTGAAAGAAGCTCAAGTCTTAACCCGCTTTTTCAGGTTTTATTCACATATCAAAATGCGGTTCCAAATTATCGACTTAATAATGTATTGATGAATTATCAACCTATAGATGGTGGTACAGCAAAGTTCGATTTGTCTCTTGATATTTTAGATGGCGGAGATATTTATCCACAGAAGTGCATTTTGGAGTATAATACCGATCTATTTGATAGTACCTTTATTTACAAAATGGCAGAGCACTTCCAGATTCTACTAGAAAAAATTCTGTCTGAACCTGATAAGCCAATTGGTGAAATAAATTATTTGACAACCGAGGAATTGAATCAATTAAAGTTATGGAATGGAAATATAATTGATTTCCCTAAAGATGAAAACGTATGTACATGGTTTGAAAAACAAGTTGAGAGAAATCCAGATGCAATAGCCATCGTTTTCAAATATGATTCCATGACCTATAGGGAGCTTAATGTAAAAGCGAATCAACTTGCATCTTTGATTTTGAAACAAAAGGAAGTGGAGGATTCAATTATTGGGATATGTTTGCCTAAATCAATGGATTTAGTTATATCCGTTTTAGGGGTATTAAAAACAGGCCTAGCTTATCTACCAATGGATTCTTCATATCCAAGCGATCGACTACATTACATGCTCAAAGATTCCAAGGTAGCTACTATTATCACTAATAAAGTGCTTAATAGTTCACTCTTAGCTGAATCGAGCCTAAATACTATTGTTGTTGACGATACACAGATAAAAGAGAAGTTAAATCAAGAAAGTTCTACAAATAAGCCAATTAAGATTACTCCGGATAGTTTGGCTTATATCATCTACACATCCGGTTCTACAGGTCTTCCGAAAGGGACTATGGTTAGCCACAATAATTTGGTGCACACTTTTAATGGCTGGGAACATGAATATCAGTTAATGAATAATACTTCAGCCCATTTACAAATGGCCAGCTTTTCATTTGACGTATGCGTTGGTGACATTGTTCGTGCGCTATGCTCTGGCTCAAAATTAGTGTTATGTCCAGAAGATGTTTTATTAGACCCGGAACAACTATATCAACTTTTATTTCATGAAAAAATTGATTGTGCGGAGTTCGTCCCTGCAATTATTCGCAGTTTGTTACAGTACTTAGAAGATAGTCAACAAAAATTAGATTTTATGAAGTTAGTTATTGTCGGCTCAGATAGTTGGAAAATAGAGGAGTATCAGAAACTTTGTAATTATTGTGGGGCACAAACAAGGGTTATTAACTCTTACGGCCTAACAGAAGCAACAATTGATAGTTCTTACTTCGAGTGTGCTAATAATCAATTACAATCCAACGATTCATTGCCTATCGGTAAACCATTTCCTAATACCCAGCTACTGATCTTAGATGAATACCGTCAGGTAGTTCCAGTTGGCATTCCAGGTGAATTATACATCTCAGGTGATGGAGTTGCTCAAGGCTATCTTTATAAAAAAGAGCTAACTTCTGAAAGATTTATATTATTACCTGATGAATCAGGAACGATGAAAAGGGCATATAAAACAGGTGACTTAGCTAAATATTTACCAGATGGGAATATTGAATTAATTGGACGTTCAGACTTTCAAATAAAGATACGTGGATACCGAATCGAATTAAATGAAATTGAGAACAACATACTCCAGTATCCGGGGATTACTCAAAGTATTGTAGTTGTCAGAACCGGTAATTCCGAATTGCAGAGCTTAGTAGCTTATATCATTTGTCAGAAAAATAGTGCAGTTTCTATTCGGGATTTAAAAAGTTATTTAAATACGAAACTACCCGATTATATGGTTCCATCCTATATTGTTTTGCTAGACGCATTTCCATTAACCAATAATGGCAAGATTGATCGGAAGCAACTACCAGAACCAGATATTACTGAATGGAATATGCTTAATGAATACACACCAGCCAGAACGCTTACAGAAGAAATCTTAGTGGATATATGGAAAGAAGTATTTGGTGTTTCTAGAATTAGTGTGAATGATGATTTTTTCCAAATAGGGGGCTACTCTTTACTTGCCATGAAAATAACGGCTCAAGTAAGGAAGATTTTTAAGATTGAATTCTCGTTGCAAACTTTATTCAACTTTACAACTATTTCAAGATTGGCTATTGAAATTGATAACCTAAAAGGGAAAAATCAAGAGTACTTTGATGATAAGCAGCTACTTCCAGTTATTATACCTAATCTTCAAGACAGATATGAGCCATTCCCACTTACTGATATCCAACAAGCATACTGGATTGGACGTAATGATGTATACGAATTAGGTAATGTGGCTACACATAGTTATGATGAATATGAAGCACAATATTTAGATATTAATAAGTTCGAAGAGGCATGGAACTATTTAATAAAAAGACATGATATGTTAAGAACCGTAATAACACCAGACGGCAAACAACAAGTCTATCGAAAAGTACCTTATTATCCACTTACAATAACGGATTTGCGGGGGAAAAATCCTGATGAAGTAGAAAGTGCAGTTAAAGCTACAAGGGTAGAATTATCCCATCAAGTACTAGATATTTATAAGTGGCCAGTGTTTGATATAAGAATTACTCTACTTGAGGATCAAAAATCACTTATCCATTTTAGTTCAGATGCATTAATGTGGGATGTATGGAGCTTTGTTATTTTAATGAGGGAGCTCGTAACAATTTATCAAGGAAAAGAAAATGAGCTAGCACCATTGGAAATCTCTTTTAGAGACTACGTTATGGCAATTGAAGAATTCAAAAAAACAGATAAGTATAATAATGCTCTTGACTATTGGAAAAAGCGTGTTGATTCTTTACCTATGGCACCAGAGCTTCCTCTATCAAAAAGTCCGAAAGAATTAAGAAATCCACAATTTGTACGTCTTCACGAGAGTTTAGATTTCCAGTCATGGAAAAGATTGAAATCAAAAGCAATGAAAACGGGAATTACTACTACAGGTATTTTGTTAGCTGCATTTACAGAGGTCCTTAGATACTGGAGTAATAGCCCTGATTTTTCACTTAATCTAACATTCTTAAATCGAAATGCTGCACATCCTCAAGTAAATGATATTGTAGGAGAGTTTACATCAGTTAATTTATTGGCAGTATCGAATTCGAATGAATGCTCATTTATTGAGCGCGCAAGGAAGATCCAAGCTGATTTATGGAGTGACCTTGAAAATCATTATATTAGTGGTGTTCAAGTGCTTCGTGAAATGACAACGAAAAAAGGAGGCGCCTTTGAAGCAAAGATGCCTGTTGTCTTTACCAGTGCGTTAGTTGTTCCAATACCGGAGGAAAAAGATGTTCCGTTCCCTATTAAACCTGTGAATGTAAATGGTGTTACACAAACTTCCCAAGTATGGCTAGATTGCGGTGTTTGGGATGATCGTAACGGACTTTATTGTAATTGGGATGTAGTTGAGGAAATTTATCCCCCAAGCTTTATTCGTAGTATGTTTTCAACATTTTGGTCGTTAGTTACTCGACTTGCGAATGAGGAAGAGATTTGGAATCAGCAAGTTATTCCATTAATTCCTCTAGAACAACTTGAACTAAGAAATGACATTATTTTGAATGAAAACATTGAGTCGGCGGATCTTTTACATTCACTATTTAATCAAAAAGCGAAGAGTCAACCTGATTCTCCTGCGATTATCAGCAGACATAAAACAATGACATATGATGAAGTTTATAAATGGTCCAATAAAATAGGTAGATTTTTAAAGTATAAAGGAACTCAACCAAATCAATTAATAGCTATCTTTATGGAAAAAGGGTGGGAACAAGTTGTCAGTGTACTTGGTATTTTACAATCTGGTTCAGCATACTTACCTATTGATCCAGCACTTCCGAATGAACGTATTCTATATCTTCTGCGTTCTACGGGTGTAAAAATTATTCTTACCCAATCAGGAATGAAATCTCAAATAAAATTACCAGAAGAGATATCTATTTACGAAGTAAATGAGCAATTTTTGTCAGATTGGTCTGACGAACCGTTGCCATTTGTTCAAAGTCCCGATGATTTAGCCTATGTAATATTTACTTCTGGTTCCACAGGTGATCCAAAAGGAGTGATGATTACTCATTCTGGTGCAGTAAATACCATTATTGATATAAACAGCAAGTTTAATGTAACGGAGAAAGATCGTGTGATTGCACTATCAGCCTTACATTTTGACCTATCAGTCTACGATATATTCGGAAGTCTTGCCGCAGGTGCTAGTATTGTTATACCTGATGCAGATGAAGGGCTTAATCCAAAGCATTTGGAATGGCTTTTGAGCACTGAGAAAGTTACAGTGTGGAATTCAGTTCCTGCTTTAATGGAGATGTTTATGAATCATTTATCACAGAAAAATGGATATGCTGACAACCTTAGACTAGTTATGCTGAGCGGGGATTGGATAGCAGTTTCGTTGCCAGAACTTATTCGTTCGTATTCATCTACAGAATTAATTATAAGTTTAGGAGGTGCAACTGAGGCTTCTATTTGGTCTATTTTCTACCCTATTGAAAATTTGCAAGCTAGTAGTAAAAGTGTACCCTACGGAAAAGCGCTTTCCAAACAAAAAATGCTTGTCTTAAATGAGTCACTAGAACCTTGCCCTGATTGGGTTACAGGACAAATTTATATAGGTGGTATAGGATTGTCTACTGGATATTGGAAAGACCAAATCCGAACAAATGAGAGTTTTATCTATCATCCTAAGACGAAAGAACGTTTATACCGAACAGGAGATTTGGGTAGGTATTTACCAGATGGCAACATTGAATTTATAGGTAGAGAAGACTTTCAAATAAAAATTAATGGATATCGTATTGAAATAGGTGAAATTGAATATATGTTACTTCAACATCCTGCGATAAAAGATGTAGTTGTTACTGTTGCTGACGAAGGAACAACTAAAAGACTTATGGCTTTTTATATACAGGCTCATGGAGAAACTGTCGAGAGTAGAAATTTACGAACATTTCTAATTCAAAAATTACCCGAATATATGATTCCAAAAAATTATATAAAAGTTGATAAATTCCCTTTAACTTCAAATATGAAAGTAGATCGTCAACTTCTAATAAGAAATGTAGATGTAGAGAGCTTAACAATTAATTGTTACGAAAAACCTCGGACTGTAGTAGAAAAAAAAATAGCTGAAATATGGTCTAGTTTACTTGCATTGGATGAAATAGGCGTACACGATAGCTTTTATGAACTTGGAGGAGATTCTTTGCAATCAATGAAAATGATTGAGGAAATCCGAGATACTTATCAAATCAATTTCCCTTTAAGGGCGTTATTACAAATCAGTACAATTGAAGAGATGGCCACTTATATTGAAGAGCAATTGGAAATAGAAAACAATTCGGTTAAAGCAAGGTCGTCTGAAGGGAATGTTAAAAATGAATCAGTTAACTCTCATTAAGTACAATCCATGGATCGTTACTTTTAAAGCTGTAAAGGCACCACGTCTACGCCTTTTTTGTTTCCCTTTCGCTGGGGGGAATGCCCTAACATATAAAGATTGGGGTGACTATTTACCTGAAGATGTTGAGGTATGCTGTATTCAATTACCTGGTAGAGGGAATCGATTGATCGAGAAGCCAATTTCTAATCTTCCGAATCTTTTAGAAGCACTCGAAGAAGCATTTTTGCCGTTTATAGATGATGTTCCTTTTGTATTTTTTGGACATAGTATGGGCGCATTAATAGCCTTTGAGTTCACCCGTCATTTGGAGAAGCGTCATGGTGTTCGTCCAGATTGTTTATTTGTCTCTGCTCACAGGGCACCACATTTACCACGGAAATCTTCAACTTTTTATCATACTCTACCAGATAATGAACTTTTAGAAAGGGTGAAGAGTCTAAATGGAACACCAGATTGGTTCTTTGAAGAGCAAGAGCTTGT
This sequence comes from Lysinibacillus sp. NPDC096382, assembly GCF_044762845.1. Classification (NCBI taxonomy): domain Bacteria; kingdom Bacillati; phylum Bacillota; class Bacilli; order Caryophanales; family Bacillaceae; genus Lysinibacillus; species Lysinibacillus sp. NPDC096382. Next base: position 25,637 of record NZ_JBIWFC010000004.1, on the reverse strand, counting down.
TCAACTCTCTTTACCTATGATAAAAGCTGATTTAGAAATATGTGAGTGCTATGTTTATGAACAAGGGCCGTCTCTGAAAATTCCTATCATTGCGTTTGGCGGAACACGAGATAAAGAAGTGAGTGAAGAGAGTATTTTGCAGTGGGAAAAAATTACAAATTCATCCTTTCAAATGTTTTTGTTACCAGGGAATCATTTCTTTTTAAATAGCTCGCAGGATCGTCTTCTTTCTGAGATATATAAATATATACGTACCATATAAAGTCGTGTATAAATGGATAATCCCTGTTAACAGGATTTTAAAGAGCTTCGAAAATGTGTATACAATAGAGGGAAACATGGATTCTATATGGGTTCTAAACAACTTTTCTATCAAAAAGTGAGGGATATTTTTGAGTGATAATGAAAAATATGAACGTTCGATAAAGAGGGTTCGAGCATTGAAGAGTTTTTATATCCACTTATTTGTATATATAATTGTTAATTTAGGATTGATAATTATTAACTTATTCTCTTCACCGGGAAGCTTATGGTTTATTTATACTTTACTAGGGTGGGGAATCGGAATTGTAGCACATGGTATTTCAGTATTTAGTAGAGGCACGTTTTTGGGGGAAGAATGGGAGAAGAAGCAGTTAGAAAAATATATGAATAAAAAATAAATTTAACTTTAATAATAAATAATTTCGATTTACCTGAGACGTTTCAAAAGCTCAATGTTTTTGAAACGTTTTTTCTTCTATTTAGATGCATGAAAATGATTTGTTGAATAGTTATCTCGGTAATTTGGACTGGAATTCCACCAATTCGAAGTGTTAAGTGCTTGATGTATCTAAGAGGCAAAAACTTAAATATGCAACTTATTAAAGAAAATAAACATCTTGTAGTTAATTTAATACATTTCATTTAGATTTTTAATTTTATGGAAAATTAGGTGGTATTATTATTTATAGTGGCATGGAGGTCTAGATGAAAATAAAGATAAATATCGAAAAGCAATATGATGAAATAGAAGTACACATTTATGCAAATGAATATAACGCTGAAATTGAACAGTTGATGAAACAATTAAAAAAGAATGAAGTTAATGTCATTGATGGGTATAGGGATAATGAAATTCACATGTTAAAAACAAATGATATTCACTGTATCTATGCAGAAGGTATAAAAGTTTTTTTTCAAACTGAAGAAGAAGAATTTGACTCAAAGCGGAGAATTTATGAATTGGAACAATTACTTGGCGACAAATTTGTGCGTGTCAATAAATCAACTCTTGTTAATATTTCCAAAATTACCTCTATACAATTAGGGCCACTTGGATCAACACAACTATTTTTAGAAAATGAGATTTCCGTTGTTGTGAGTCGAAATTATTTAAAGAAACTAAAACAAGCACTCGGTATTGGGAGGAATTAACAATAAAAATTTTACAAAATGGGATAATTGGACTTCTTATTGGATTAAGCACGTCCTATGTAATAATAACACTGGGTAGTGTTGCTAACCCAGGTAGTTTAATTAGTGGTCAAGATCTATTAAGAGAGCTATTGACTGCAGCAATTATGGGTATTTTAATTGGCATTGCAACACTTATATTTGAAACGGGAATTGTGTCTTTCAATGTCCAATTAACACTTCATTTCTGTTTTGTTACTATTTGTGTCTTCGTCGCAGGACTTGTCGGCTCTTGGTTTGAATTATCAAAATGGCATACCATCTGGCCTGTTTTTTTAATTGAAGCCATCGCCTATATCATTATTTGGATTCTATTATGGCTACTAACAAAGCGTGAAGTAGATGAAATTAATAACTTATTACAAAATAGAAAGAGAGGTTAGTTAAATGGAATTAGTAATTGACGTGAAAAATTTAGGTAAGAAATACGGTTCATATGAAGCAGTGAAGGGAATTTCGTTTGAGGTAAAGAAGGGTGCATTATTTGCATTTTTAGGGACAAATGGTGCTGGAAAATCTACATCTATTGAAATGTTGTGTACATTGTTGGAAAAAACTTCAGGAGATGTGAAAATTAATGGTGTGACTCTAGGTAGTCGAACAAATAATTATTTAATTCGAAAAGCAATTGGGGTTGTTTTTCAGCAAAGCATTTTGGACGCACGTCTAACAGTGAAAGAAAATATCTTACATCGAGGTAACATATATAACTTGACAAAAAAAGAATTACAAGAAAACTGGGGATTTGTGAATCGCTATTTACATTTAGAAGATATTGCGAAGAAAAAATATGGGACATTATCTGGCGGTCAAAAGCGACGTGCAGATATTGCAAGAGCAATTATTCATAAACCAACTATTTTATTTTTAGATGAACCCACAACAGGCCTTGATCCACAAACACGCGTCTTTGTTTGGGATGCAATTAAAAAACTACAAGAAGAAACGAATATGACAATTTTTTTGACTACTCATTATATGGAAGAAGCTGCTGTAGCAGATGAAATAGTGGTAATGAAGGAAGGAAAAATCGTGTCTAAAGGTACACCAAATACATTAAAAGAGCAATATACATATGATGAATTATTTGTCTTTTTTAATAACGGTGTAGATGGTTCATTATTACTAACGCAAAACAATCTTAATTTTGAAGAGAAAAATGGCGAGTACCGCGTGCGTGTTCAATCTACCATTCATGCACTTGATATTTTAAAGAAACTTCAGACTTTTATCAGCTCATTTGAAGTAAAGAAAGGTTCGATGGACGATGTATTTATTCGTATCAATGAGGAGGTGCCATTAACATGAACACAATGTTGAATTTGGTTAATAGGCATAATAAAGTATTTCGACGTGATCGTATGCTTGTGTTTTTTTCAATCTTATCAGTGATTATTGTTATCATGCTGTATGCGATTTTTATTCAAAAAACACAAGTAGATGCTATTGAACAATTAGTACCAGCATCGGATCACTTGAAAACTATGGTGAATGAATGGATGGTTGCAGGCTTACTCTCCATTATTGCTGTAACTACGACGCTAGCAGCTCTAGGTATTTATATAAAGGACTTAGAGACAAAAGTAATGGCTGATTTTTTAACAACTCCTAATGCACGTGCAAAAATTCAATTAAGCTATGTTATCAATTCCTTGCTTATTGGCTTTGTTTTATCGCTTATTGGGTTAATTGCATGTCAATTATTTATTGTGTTCATGGGCGGATCCTGGTTTACGTTTGAAAAAATAGTTCAACTCATTGGGATTATTGTACTTGCGGTTACACTAAGTAGTGTTTTTAACCTATTTCTTACTCTGTTAGTCTCAACACAAAATGCTTTTTCAACCTTAAATACAGTTGTAGGTACCGCTATTGGTTTTTTATGCGGAGTGTATGTGCCACTTGGCGCAGTACCTGATTTTGTACAAAAAATAATCATGGTATTCCCGATTAGTCATACAACAGTTTTGTTTAGAGAAGCTTTGATGCGTGATTCCCTTGATAAAGTTTTTGAAGGAGCACCTGAAGCAGGAAATACTTATGAAATTCAATTTGGTGTCCATTATGAATGGAACGATATGATTTTTTCTCCAATGCATAGTGTAATTTATATTATTGCTTCTATTATTGTTTTTACGCTTATCTCATTATGGCTATATGGCAGAAAAAACAAATAAATATTTACTCAACTTTCGTACACTAAAATATCAAGACATTACTTTCCAAACCTTAGTTAGGACGACCAACTAGCAGCAAATTATAATTACTACTTATTGATGGACTAGAGGTATTTATTGGTTAAATACACATTATAACTTCATTTGCACTAGTGGAAGAACCACATACGTACTTACCGTACGTATGTGGTTCTTTTTGTTAATCAGCATGTTTGTTTCCCTTATAGGAAAAGTGTTTAAAACAAAATTGAATATAAATTACCGTACTTGTAGATGCGTCCAAAAAATGTTAAAACGCCTACTACTGTTTATAAAGTTCATCCTTATGTCATAGTTAGAGTCATTGTATACAAGGTTTTGAACAGCTGAGAGCCAGCTCGAAGGACGATACGATTTTTATGCCGTTTTCCCTGTTTTAGAATAATTTATATAAAAAACGGAAAGGAATATGTGTAAAAATGTTGGAGTTGATAGTGATGGAATTTGATAAAGAGCAAGAAGTTTACTGCTACAGCTGTCGTAAAAAAACTGTATTTACTCGTAAAGATATGCATAATAAAAATGGGGTAGACAGTCACTGTAGTGAATGTTTTGGTATTTGGTTTGAATGGCAAAATCGAGCTGTGGAGAGAGAAATGGAAAAGTGGATTGAATATAATAAACGGCTCATAAATTAGCAGAGTTAATGATAGCAGTTGAATTTAAAACCATTTCAAATCACAATACGTCAACAAGAGGAGCTAAAACTTATAAAAAGCATTATAATATAATAGGAAGAAACTCAATAAAGAGAGATGGATTTTAACATGAACGAACAATTAGAAGATTGGATTACACGTTTTCAAAAGGAGAAAGATATAGAGGCTCTCGCAAACTTAAAAGATTATTGCTACTATATGATTGAACCTTTAATTGAGGAATTTACGGAGAAATACGGTGACGATGCTGGGGAGTTATTACGATTAAAATGGGATAAGCGTTTTTATTTTATTTTTACAAAGTATCAATTAAATGCTGGGCTGCCTTTAGATTCTTTCGTTAAAAATACGTACCGTTTTTATTTTATGCAGGTTTTAAAAAAAGCGGGCTATTGAATTACATATAGGGGAGTGTTTCAAATTTGAACATTGCTCCATAAAAAAATCCTTGGCTCGTATAAAAGCGAGACAAGGATTTTTGTGTTTTATCATGCTCTTTGGCAGGAGAATAACTGCCTATAAAAGCCTAATTGGGGAAGACTAATCTTCAGTAGGGGATGAAGAAACCCGCCTACTGATGAAAGTTTCTCTTTATTGATACATCATATCTTCTGCAAGGTTGGTAAATACCTCACCGATAATGGAGTCTTCATCATAAACGGAAGAACCAGTATTTTCCTCAGGTTGCGCAAATGGAATTTGAGCGAGGATACTTGTCTGAAGCTCATCTGCTAATTTTTCTGCGCCACCTTGACCGAATAAATAGTTCTTTTCACCATTTGAGTTTTCGAAGTAAGCCATGTTTTCAACAACACCAAGAATCGTGTGTTTCGTATGTTGAGCCATCAGACCTGCACGAGAAGCAACATGAGAAGCTGCAAGATGTGGTGTTGTTACGATAATTTCCTGTGCTTGTGGAATCATTGCCGCCATATCAATGGCTACATCTCCTGTACCAGGTGGTAAGTCTATAAGGAGATAATCTAATTCATCCCAATGTGTATTGACAAGGAAATTACGAATCCATTTGTTGAGCATTGGGCCACGCCACATGACAGGTTGGTTTTCGTTTGTGAAAAATCCCATCGACATGATCTTCACACCATGACTTATTACTGGAATAGCTGTTTGGTCAATCATTGTTGGCTTTTGTTGAATCTTCATCATGGCAGGAATACTGAATCCATATATATCGGCGTCTAAAATACCTACACGTTTTCCAAGACGGGCAAGAGCTACTGCTAGGTTAATCGTCACGGTAGATTTTCCGACGCCACCTTTACCACTAGTAACTGCTATAAATTTGACACCTGAATCGGGTAGAAGCATTGTAGGCATACCTTTATCCGTAACATTTTGTGATTTTAAAGAAGTTGTTAGACTACGGCGCTCGTCATCTGTCATAGAACCAAATTTGATGGAGACTTTTGATGCACCGATCGTTGTCAACGCTTCTTCAACATCTTGTTGAATTTTTGCTTTTAAAGGACAACCTGGAATAGTCAAGATAATATCAAGTGAGATATGCGTACCATTGACTTGAATATTACGTACCATATTCAAGTCAACGATGCTTTTATGAAGTTCTGGGTCATCAACTTTCTGCAAAGTTTTTAAAATGTGCTCGTTCGTTAGCATATAAGAAATCATCCTCCTATTTTAGGCCTTTGCCAAGCCCTTTTAAGAAGTGAGCGCCAAAATTCACAGCACGATTAACATCAGGATCGTTTAGCATTTTGAACAGCTTAAAGGCACTAACTTTTTCGTCAGATTCAACGGCTTTGTTCGCTTCATCTAAGCCAGTATTTAAGCCTTCAATCAGCTTTGTTGTTGTCTCTGGGTTTAGCTCGGTTAATGCTCCCGCAACACCCATTAAGTTGTTGATGATATTCGTAACAGGCTTACGCGTTAATTGACCAAGAGCGATATGTGCAACATCCTCTTTTGCTTCAAGTAGTTTCGTAGCTGCTTCTAGTGCTCCAATATCATTTAGTTCTGCCATGATCGTAAAGACCTGGTTAACCATTTCTTCATTCTCAGAAAGAAGTTGCTTTAAATTCCCTAACTTTTCTTCCTTTAGTTGTTCTTCTGTTTTTTGCTCTTTTTGAATTGTCGTAATTGGTGCTGCCATGAACTCACTCCCTTTCGTTAGTTGTTAAGTGAACGTAGCCAGGACGATTCCATTTGCGTTGTACCTCAACACCATTTTGTGGATGACGTTTTTTATAACGCGGGTTTGTTCTAGGAAGTGGTGATTTTCCTTTTTGTTTCAATACTTCTACGCGTACTTTTGTTTGTTTGTACGCCGGTGTCGATGTATTGATGTCTCCAGCTGGGCCCGTTAAGAAATTAATCGCTGAATCTTTGCTAACAGAGTTCATAGGTAAGAAAAGTTCATTTCCTTGTACGCGATCTGTTACTAGGGCATTTAATTTTAATGCGCCTTGAGGAGACACTAAACGAAGAAGAGCTCCATCTTCTATGCCGCGTTCTTTTGCTAGTTCTGGTGATACTTCAACAAAAATTTCAGGTACTTTCGATTGAATACCTTTTGATTTATTTGTCATATTACCTTCATGGAAGTGTTCAAGCATACGGCCATTGTTAATATGACAGTCATATTGCGCTTCATATTCAACCGGTCTAATCCAATCATTTAAAGCAAAACGAGCTTTTTTGTCAGGGAAGTTAAAACCATCCTCATATAGTAAAGGTGTGTCTTTACCATCATGGCTACCCCAACAGAAGCTACCCCAATTTTCTAATACATCATAGTTCGCTTGCGAGAAGAATGGAGCAAGACTAGCCATTTCAGCAAAGATTTCACTTGGGTGACTGTAATTCCAGTCAGCACCTAGGCGACGTGCTACTAATTGAAGGATTTCCCAATCGGCTTTTGATTCACCAAGTGTTGGTAATACTTGATATAGTCGTTGTACACGACGCTCTGTATTCGTGAACGTACCTTCTTTTTCAAGAGAAGGTGCTGCTGGTAAAATAACATCCGCATATTGTGCTGTACGTGAAAGGAAGCAATCTTGTACAACAAAGAAGTCTAATTGTGAAAGTACTTTATCTACATGGTTAGCATCGCAATCTACAAGTGCCATATCTTCCCCAACTAAATACATTGCTTTCATTTTACCTTCCATGATAGCATCTAACATTGCCATATTCGTACGACCTGGTTCAGGTTTGATTTTCACACCATATGCTTCTTCAAATTTCTTACGTGCTTCGTCGTCTATTACTTTTTGATTACCTGGTAATAGATTTGGTAGTGTACCCATATCACAAGCACCTTGAACATTGTTGTGACCACGAAGAGGGTAGGCACCTGCACCTGGACGACGATAGTTACCAGTAGCTAGAAGTAGGTTAGAAATTGCAGCTGATGTATATGAGCCACCTGTATTTTGTGTAACACCCATACCCCAAAGTACACATGTACCGTCAGCATCACGAATCATTTCAGCAACATTTATCAACGTTTCTTTTGAAATGCCCGTTTCTTTTTCTGCATATTCTAGTGTGTATGTTTCAAGTACATCTTTAAAATCATCAAAGAAGTGCACGTTCTCTTTAATGAAGGCTTCATCATGCCAACCTTGATCGATCATATATTTTGTAACGGCCATTAACCATACTTGGTCTGTTCCTTGTTTTGGACGCATGAAAATATCAGAACGCTCAGCCATTTCATGTTTACGAACGTCGGCAACAATTAATTTTTGACCGTGTAACTTATGGGCACGTTTTACACGAGTAGCTAAAACAGGGTGACCTTCTGCAGGGTTTGCCCCAACAATAATAACGAGGCCAGCTTTTGCGATATCTTTGATCGTTCCAGCGTCGCCACCTATACCAACTGTGCGTAGTAGGCCATCTGTAGCTGGAGATTGACAATAGCGTGAGCAGTTATCAACGTCGTTTGTTTCGAATAATTGACGTGCCATTTTTTGAATTAAGTAGTTTTCTTCGTTTGTAATTTTTGAAGAAGAAATAAAGCCGACAGAACCAGAACCGTGTTCTTTTTGAATGCCACCTAGTTTAGTAGCAATTAAGTCAAGTGCTTCATCCCATGAGGATTCAACAAATGCATCATTTTTACGAATTAATGGTTTTGTAATTCGTTCTTCAGAGTTGATGAAGTCCCAACCGAATTTTCCTTTTACACAAGTAGAAATAGCATTTACAGGACCGTCAGAAGGTTGCACTTTTAAAATTTTGCGGTCTTTTGTCCAAACTTCGAACGAACAACCTACTCCACAGAAAGTACAAACTGTTTTTGTTTTCTTCGTACGTTTACTACGCATTGCAGCTTCGACTTCAGAAACAGCGAAGATACCGCTATACCCAGGTTCAACTTCCTTAATTAAATTAATCATCGGATCTAATGTATCTTGTTTAAGCCCAGTCATAAAACCAGCTTCACCAAGCATTGATTTTTCCATTAAGGCATTACATGGACAAACTGTAACACATTGTCCACAGCCTACACATGAAGAATCGTTAATGGCAACGCCTTCATCCCAAATTACTTTTGGTCTCTCGGCTTCCCAGTCAAGAGATAATGTTTCATTAACTTGTAAGTTTTGACAAACCTCTACACATTGTCCACATGCGATACATTGGTTTGGATCATATCGATAAAACGGGTGAGACATGTCTACTTCGTGTGGTTCAACTTTTGGTTGATAAGGATATTTTTGATGTTCGATTTCCATTAATTCTGCTGTGTTGTGTAATGAACAATTTCCGTTGTTATTATCGCAAACTGTACAGTACAGCAAATGATTTTCTAGTAAACGGTCCATCGCTTCCGTTTGTGCAGCTTTCGCTTTATCAGAAGTAAGTTGGATATCCATGCCGTTTAGTGCTTTTGTTGAACAAGAGCGAACTAATTGTCCATTCACTTCGACGATACATGTATCACAAGTTTCGATAGGATCAACAGATGGTACATGACAAATTTGTGGATGGGCGATGCCATTTTGATTAATGGTATCAAGTATTGTAGCTCCCTCTGCTACATCATACGGTTGGCCATTAATTTTAATTGTAGTCAAGGTATTTTCCTCCTTTTGCTCTTTGAGACTTATTTGACAACAGGTTAATACTTAGGATAAACGGGAATAGAGTTACGAGTTTTTTTATTTTAATTGTCTTGTTATTTTTTAAAAATTGTCTTGTTAATGTCATTTCCCAATTTGTCCAATCTCTACACCAACATAGATGCAAAAACATGTAGTATTAGTTGTCGATGTTGATATTGCTCAAAAATAAAAAAATCCACCATGAAAAGGCATGTACTAACATGCTATTTATTCATGGTGGATAAAATTCTTAACAGGCCTTGCTAAAAATTCAATCAACTTTTATTTTTTATTCAATATAACTATAGAATTTAAATATTAAAACCACCATGCCTATAGTTCAAACTTATTGTATGAAACCATGACAAAGGAATCAAAATACTTTCATTCCATATGTAATACCAATTATTATAGCCTTTTCAGCCAAAATCGACAATATTTATAATAAAATTTATTAAATGATAATAATTATCATTGGATATTTTCTCTTTAATTTTTATTTAAGTTGCTATATTATTAACAAACTGTAAGGGTGACCCCGTGAACATTGGATAAAAAAGATTAATTACGTTGGGAGAATCGTTAAAATGTCAAAAAAAGTGCATGAGTTCAACGACATTATTCGAAAACTACGCAAAGATATATTTGGAAAAGGACCAGAGCGTATTCATACAGTTTTCGTAGAGAACATGGCTGTCTCAACTTTATATGGTAATATCACACCGACAGAAAAATTTATTGCGAGTACGCCTGAAGGGTTAAAAATGGTTCATGCTGCACGTACAAGAATGATTCAAGATTTGTATACTAAATCACCTCCAGACGGCATGGAAGAATTGATGGGCACTAAGTTACTCCATTTATTTTCAGATATCAAAATTGAAGAGGATTTTGCTATTTCTGTCTTTGTTTTTGAAGATAATATTAGTGAATAAAGGGGATGCCATATGGAACGCGCAGTAACTAGAGAAATAATACGTGTTGAAGGTAATCAAATCAAAGAAATAGAAGATACTGTTGTCACAGAATATGCGGTCACAGTGAAGATTAATGAGCAAGAATTCGTGACGATGGTTTGCACACCAGAGTATGTAGAAGATATGGTTATTGGCTATTTGGCTTCTGAACGAATTATTCGCGATTACGAAGATATTGAAGCCATTTGGCACCAAGAAAAAGAAGGTTTTGTGCACGTTAAAACAAAGCGTGTGAATCCTTACTTTCAACAAATTCAAAATAAACGTTACATTACTTCTTGCTGTGGCATGAGCCGCCAAGGGTTTGTTTTTGCTAATGATGCATTAGTAGCTAAAAAAATGGAAGGCATTCATGTGCGTATTACTACAGATGATTGTTTTCGTTTAATGCGCGATATGCAAGATTTGGCCGAAACATTCAAACAAACTGGTGGTGTTCATAATGCAGCGCTATGTGATGCGAATGGAGTTTTATTAAGCCGAATGGATATTGGGCGTCATAATGCCTTAGATAAAATTTATGGTTATTGCCTAAAAAATAAAATTAGCATTCAGGACAAAATTATCGTATTTAGCGGAAGGATTTCATCTGAAATTTTACTTAAAGTATCGAAAATTGGCTGTGAAATTGTGCTGTCTAAATCGGCTCCAACAGAATTAGCATTGCAATTGGCAGAGCAACTCGGTATTACGACGGTAGGCTTTATTCGCCAAAATACACTTAATATTTATACACACAAAGAACGTATTCAATTACCTACAAATAAAATGAAAGGAAGAGATTAACATTACTAGTCTACAAGACCAACTACACAGACCATTAAGAGATTTAAGGATATCCGTAACAGACCGTTGTAATTTTCGTTGTCAATATTGCATGCCTGCAGAAGTATTTGGTCCAGATTACGCTTTTTTACCGTCCGATAAAATATTGAGTTTTGAAGAAATCGAAAGATTAGTAAAGATTTTCGTTTCATTAGGTGTGAAAAAAGTACGCATTACTGGTGGTGAGCCTTTACTACGTCGCGATCTGCCGACATTAATTGAACGTCTACATCGCATAGCTGGAGTGGAAGATATTGCCTTAACGACCAATGGCACATTGTTGAAAAAATATGCCAATGAATTGGCGAGAGCAGGTTTATCACGAGTAGCTATTAGTCTAGATTCTCTAAATGAGGAACGTTTTTTCGAGATGAATGGCCATCGAGGAAAGGTGAAAACGGTATTAGAAGGTATAGAAAAAGCGGCAGAAGCGGGCTTACAAGTGAAGATCAATATGGTCGTTCAAAAAGGAAAAAATGAGCAAGATATCATTTCGATGGCAGAATATTTTAAAGAGAAACAGCATATTCTTCGCTTTATTGAATATATGGATGTCGGTAATTCGAATGGTTGGCGGCTAGATGAAGTTGTGTCAAAGAAAGAAATCATTGACCAAGTCCATCAACTTTCCCCTCTGCATCCTGTTGACCCTAATTATAAAGGGGAAGTGGCTACACGTTATCAATATGAGGATGCTCAAGGTGAAATTGGCGTAATATCATCTGTAACAGATTCGTTTTGCGACAGTTGTTCACGTGCCCGTATTTCGGCAGAGGGAACATTATATACGTGCTTATTTGCAACAGAAGGGACGAATCTACGAGAATTGTTAAGGTCAGGGGAAGATGATGAAACTATTACCCAATGCATTTCGGATGTTTGGGAAAATAGAAAAGATCGCTATTCCGATGAACGAAATGAACAGACAATGGAAAAAAGGAAACACTCAAAAATTGAAATGTCACATATCGGTGGTTAGACGAAATAGAGTGGTATTAGTTAGTGCTGTTAGTATGGGTGTGAAAAACAGAAAAAAATCGGCAAAATAATGCCGATTTTTTATCTTCATTCAGCAGAAAACTACTGCCCTAGAAGGTGTGATATGGATGCGTATGAGGTTTCTTTTCAGTAGGTGTCCAAGTACCTGCTGAATGAAGATAAAGCCTCCGGCGGATGTCACGGATTTTCAAAGGAATGAATATAAGGATGTTAGCCTAAAACCTTCGCATCCTGCGAAAACGGCTAACTGACCTGCATCCTGCAGGCCTTAGCACAATTCAAAATCCGGACGCAATTACGCCAAGGCGAAATTGATTTGATGTTTATTTATGCACAAAGTCGCCACTTTTTCCGCCCGTTTTTTGAACGAGGTATGTTTCTTTAATCACCATAGATTTGTCGACGGCTTTACACATATCATAAAAAGTCAGAGCAGCAATGGATACAGCAGTTAATGCTTCCATTTCGACACCTGTTTTACCATTACATTTAACTGTAGCTTGAATGTGAAGTTCGTAACCTACTTCTGCTTTTGTATAGTCAAATTGAAGATCTGTTCCTTGTAACATAATCGGATGGCACATTGGGATAATATCAGCAGTTTTTTTAGCACCCATAATCCCAGCAATTTGTGCCACTTGCGTAGGGTCGCCTTTTTTAATGCCTCCCTGTTGGATAGCTTGATAGACTTCATCGGATATCGTGATTGTACTACGAGCGATCGCTGTACGGTTTGTGATAGTTTTATCTGAAATGTCGACCATTTTCGGACGACCTTCTTCGTTCCAGTGTGTAAAATTACTCATTATTAGACTTCCTTTCAAATGTTTGTAGCCAATCTTGTTGAGAATTGATATTGATAAATGTGGAGCTTTCTTCAAATGGGACATAACATACTTGAAGTTGCTCTAACAAGACTTTCATACTCCGCTTGTTTTGTTGGACTAATTGCTGTGCTTTTGGTAAAGCGCTGCGTCGATATAAAGCAGCAAGAGGTTGTAATCTTGAAGCTTGTTCAGGAACAATCGCATCATAACGATCATCGATAAATGTGAGCATAGTTTGGACAAATTCTGCATTAATAAAAGGCATATCACTAGCTATGACGAAAAACCACTCTACTTCCGGAAAATTTGTCATTATATTATGCAAGGCAAACAGAGGACCTTGATGAGGCTGTTTTTCAATAATCCATTGGACATTTTCTTCTACAAACTTTGATTGCAAGCTAGCATTCGTAGCAATAATTAAAGGCTGTAGTTGATTTTTTTGTAAGGCTATGAGACTGTGCTTATATAAAGGTAGACCAGCAAATAATTCAAACATTTTCGGTTGACCATACCGTGAAGATTGGCCGCCAGCTAAGATAACACCAGCCATTTTCATATGCGATTCAACTCACCGACAAAATGTTGAACAGTAGGAAGAATTAGTTTTGTCATGGCAAGTGTCACGGCATTAGTTGAACCTGGTAGTACATAGATAGCCGTTTTATCGCGACTACCTGCTGTTGCACGACTAAACATGGCTTTTGCGCCAATTTCTGCATAACTTAGTGTTCGAAATAATTCACCAAAGCCCATCATTTCTTTTTCGAAAAGAGGGAGGATCGTGTCGTAAGTTTGATCTCTCGGTGTAAATCCTGTTCCTCCTGTTACGATAATGGTATTAATGCTTTGATCTTCGCACCATTTGAGTACATGATTTGAGATTTCGAGAGGTTCATCTTTTGACATTTGGTAGTCTACTAATTCAAATGAAGCTTCTTGAAGTAATGATTGAATACGCTGACCACCACAATCATCCGCCTTCGTGCGTGTGTCACTCACTGTTAAAATGGCAGCTCGGATAAGAAGTTCGCTATGTGTGGGATGCAAGGTAAAAGACCTCCATTTATAAAGTTGATTTTTGTTTTTGCTGAAAAACATTGCTTTTATTATAAAGCTATATATTAAAAGGTCAAACTAAAATTCATAGAAAGAAAGGCAAAAACGTTTATGCATAATAGATATTCTAGACAACAATTATTCAGCCCAATCGGAGAGAACGGGCAGCTACTACTAAAAGAAAAGCATGTCCTGATGATAGGAGTGGGTGCTTTAGGTAGTGCTAGCGCTGAGGCGCTTGTAAGGGCAGGCGTCGGAAAGTTGACGATTATTGATCGTGATTATGTAGAGTGGAGTAATTTACAAAGACAACAACTATATACCGAACAAGATGCGCAAGAAAAAGTACCGAAAGTAATCGCTGCAAAAAAACGACTACAAAGCATTAACGCAGAGGTAGAAATTAACGAATATATTCTTGATGCGTATACAGAGCAAATAATCCCACTGCTTGCAGATGTAGATATTATGGTGGATGCAACGGACAACTTTGATATTCGCTTTATGATGAACGATCTTGCACAAAAATATCAAATTCCTTGGGTTTATGGTTCTTGTGTTGGCAGTTATGGCGCTACTTATACGATTGTGCCAGGTAAAACACCTTGTTTACATTGTTTGCTAGCAGCGATGCCCAATACAGGGATGACATGCGATACAGTAGGAATTATAAGTCCGACTGTTCAAATTGTAGCAGCTTATCAGGTGGCTGAGGTATTAAAGTTTTTAGTAGGTGATGAAGAAGCATTACGAAAAAGTTATTTAACTTTTGATGTTTGGCAAAATCAACACTATGAAATCAACGTTGAAAAAATTCGCAATCATGATTGTCCATCCTGTGGCAAAAATCCGACCTATCCATATTTATCATACGAAAATCAAACAAAGTTAAACGTATTATGTGGTCGCGATGCTATTCAAATACGTCCAGTAAAAACGATTCATTATAATTTTGATCAGCTCGCAGTTCAACTTAGTCCCTATGGTGATATTCAACAAAATCCTTATTTACTATCTTGCCAAGCAGAAGATTATCGACTAGTGATTTTCCAAGATGGACGAGTTGTCATTCACGGTGTACAAGATATCCAAAAAGCTAAAACCATTTATTATCGTTTATTCGGATAAAGGAGTGTTATAAAATGTTGAAAAAAAGAAAACCGATTGCTGTTGGAGAAGCTGTTCAACGTGTCATGGAGTTTGCCTTCCAAGAAAAAATAGAAGTCGTTTCACTACAGCAAGCACACGGACGTTTTTTAGCAGAAGATGTTGCTGCTGACCAAGATGTACCAGCTTTTGATCGTTCACCTTATGATGGTTATGCTATTCGCTCGGTCGATAGTCAAAGGGCAAGTTCTGACAATCCAGTAACCTTTAAAGTAGTAGGGGAAATTGGCGCGGGCTATGTATTTGAGGGAGAAGTCGGTGATCGAGAAGCGGTGCGCATCATGACAGGAGCGCCTATTCCGAACGGATGTGATGCAGTCGTTATGCTAGAATTAACGCACACATTTGAAGAAGACAATCAACCTTATATGTCGATTAAACGCTCTTATGAAACAGGAACAAATATTTCCTATAAGGGAGAGGACGTGCAAAAAGGCGCAATTCTTATGGAAAAAGGACAATACATCAATCCAGGTGTTATCGCATTACTTGCTACTTTTGGTTATGATCAAGTACCTGTTTTTCGAAAACCAATCGTTGGCGTAATTGCAACAGGAAGTGAATTACTAGAACCAAGTGATGCTTTACAGCCAGGAAAAATTCGTAATAGTAATGCCTATATGATAATGGCTCAAATTGAACGTGCTGGAGCAACCGTCAAATATTTTGGTAAGTTTAGCGATGATCTAAATTTATGTATTCAAGCTGTTGAAAAAGCTCTTCAGGAAGTAGATATATTGATTACAACAGGAGGAGTATCAGTAGGTGATTACGATTACTTACCTGCCATTTATGAAGCCATTGACGCACAAGTACTTTTTAATAAAGTAGCAATGCGACCAGGTAGTGTAACAACTGTTGCGGCTCGAAATGGTCAATTATTATTTGGACTTTCAGGTAACCCATCAGCGTGCTATGTTGGTTTTGAATTATTTACACGACCTATTATTCGTACGGCTTTTGGCAATAAGCAACCACATTTACGTAGAGAGCACGCTATTTTAAATGCGGACTTTAAAAAACCGAATCCGTTTACTCGTTTTGTGCGTGCTACTACTTCTTACGAAAACGGTCAAATAGTTGCAGTTCCCTCTGGTTTTGATAAATCTAGTGCAGTTTCTTCCTTAGCAGAGGCCAATGCTTTTATTGTATTACCAGGTGGATCACGTGGATACGAAAAAGGCATGCAAGTTGTCGTCTTATTGTTAGAAGATTTTCAGGGAAGTGAGTGGCCATGGGACATCATCGAGAAATCTTACAAATCGTAGGCTATCAAAATAGTGGCAAGACAACGTTAATGGAACAGCTCATTACACAAGCCACCACAGAAGGTTTTCGTGTAGGAACAATCAAGCACCATGGACACGGTGGTATCCCTATGATCGAAAGTTCAAAAGATAGTGTTCGTCATGAGAAGGCTGGCGCAAGTGTCACAGCAGTTGAAGGAGAAGGTACTTTGCGCATGAGTATTCACCAAAGTAACTGGCAGCTTGCTGATATACTAGCTATTTATGAAACATTTAATATGGATATCATTTTCATTGAAGGCTATAAAAATGAAGACTATCCGAAGGTTGTTATTTTGCGCAAGGCGGAAGATAAATCTTTGCTAGAAAAAGTAAGCAATATCATCTGTGTTCTTTATTGGCCTACATATCCACTAAATAAACCGTTAGATTATCCAATTTTTTCGATTCAAGAAGAAGCACAATATATAGAGTTTTTAATGCAGGAAATGAGGAAAAAATCATGACTACAGCATTGTTTGAAATCATTGATAAACCAATTGATGTTGAAGAAGTTAGACAAAAAGTATCAGATCGAAATGCTGGTGCGATCACTGTTTTCATCGGAACAGTACGTGAAATGACGAAAGGCAAGAAAACACTACATTTGGAATATCAGGCCTATCCAGCTATGGCTATTAAAATGTTTGAACAAATATCTAAAGAAATACAAGAACGATGGTCAGAAGCGAAAGTAGCCATTACACATCGTGTTGGCCATTTAGAAATCTCGGATATTGCCGTAGTAATTGCGGTGTCATCACCACATCGTAAAATAGCCTATGAAGCCAATGAATATGCTATTGATCGTATTAAACAAATTGTGCCTATTTGGAAAAAAGAGTATTGGGAAGATGGGACCGAATGGATTGGTGATCAATTAGAAAATGTTCCTTATCCAAAAGGAAATCCATCCATCAGTGAGGAGGAATCTTGTGATTAACATATTACTATTTGCTCACTTACAAGAAAGTATCGGTGAGTCAAAATTATGTGTAGACCTGGCAGACAGAACAATTGGAGAAATTAAAGAATGGATGGAAAAACAATATCCACACATTCATTTACAACATGTTATGACAGCAGTAAATGAGGAATTTGCAACAGATACAACGATTGTAACAAAAGGGGATACAGTCGCGTTTATTCCGCCCATTAGTGGAGGGTAAAAAGAAAAGATGTAGTTGGTACAGTTTAGGTACCGACTACATCTTTTATTCTATTTATCTTGAAAAATCCGTTAGTAGGAGAAGAAACCCCACTAAGTTCACTTTATGCCTTTATGAGATGAACGCTCAGAAGCATAAGGAAGGAAATACCTATCATACAAATCACCCATGACCAAGCGAGTGACATGTTACCCGAGCCAATCGCCATGTAAATAGCAAGCGGCGTCGTTTGCGTTTTGCCTGGAAGGTTTCCTGCAAACATTAAGGTTGCACCAAATTCACCTAAAGCTCGTGTGAAACTTAAAATTCCACCTGAGACAATTGACTTTAATGCAAGAGGGATAGAAATAAAGAAAAAAACTTGCCATTTGTTAGCACCATCAACAAGTGCAGCGTTCTCAATGTCCCCATCAACAGATTCAAAGCCAGTTTTTGCTGATTGATACATTAAAGGAAATGCCACAACAGTAGAGGCAATGACCGCCGCCCACCATGTGAACATAATGGGTTGATTAAAAAGCCATGTAATCAAGTTACCTAGTACACTGTTTTTACCAAAAATAATAATTAGAAGAAAACCTATTACAGTAGGAGGTAATACTAATGGTAAAAGTAACACTGTTTCTAGAAATAATTTTCCTTTGAAATTACGTTTTGCCATCCATTTACCAAATAGAATACCAGTTACTATCACAATTGCTCCTGACACAAGCGCTATTTCGATAGAAAGTTTAAGAGGTGACCAGAAATCCGTACTCATTTATTAATGAGTTTCTTGAAAGCCGTATTTTTTAAATACTTTCATCGCTTGCTCACTTTGTAAATAGTGATAAAAATCTTCCGCTTCTTTCGCATGCTTACTATCTTTGATAACACCTACAGGATAAATAATAGGTGTATGTGTATCTTCTTTAGCTGTAGCAACGACATCGACTTTTTCTGACACAAGGGCATCTGTTTTATAAACCAACCCTGCTTCAACATTTTCAGTTTCTGTATAAGTAAGAACTTGTCGTACGTCTTTTGTATACACTACTTTTGATTCTAAATTTTCCCATAGGTTCATGTTTTTCAATGTCTCTATACCGTACTTGCCAGCAGGAACCGTTTCAGGTGTACCAACAGCAATCTTATCAACTTTTGTTAAGTCTCCAAATGATTGAATATGTTTTTCATTTTTCTTAGGAACGATTAACACTAATTGGTTCGCTAAAAGATCCGTTCCTTGCTTTTTGTCTATTAAATCTTTTTGAACTAGCTCATCAAACTTATCTTCTGCTGCTGAAAAGAACAGATCAACAGGAGCACCTTCTAAAATTTGTTGTTGTAAAGCACCAGAACCACCAAAGTTAAATGTGATTTTAATATTATCGTGCTCATTTTCATAGGCTTTTTGAAGCTCTTCTAATGATTCTTGTAAACTAGCTGCCGCAGAAATGGTTAATTCAATTGGTTCGTTTGTTTTGTTGTTGCTCTCTTGGCTACTACAACCTGCTAAAATGCCTACCAGTAGTAACAATGAAGCTATTAAACTATAATACTTTTTCATTTTGATTATACTCCTTTTATAACTCGTTATAACAAGACATAACTAATTATAATTAGTTATGTCTAAAAAAGAAATACCAAATTGCTAGAAATGTTCAAGATGTTAAAAATATGGTTCATCACCAAAAGTTGTGGATGACTTTTGTAAAACGTATACTAGTAAATAAGTTGATCCTCGTTCCGTCTGGGCGACTCCTTGGGGATTGGCGATACAGGAACGAAGCTAAAACCATCACCTTCTGTGATAACGCCTTCGTGAACGCCCAGTCGGAACGGAAATCAACCACACGTTTTGGTGATGATCCAAAAATATTATAATTACGTTACTATTGTAATCAATAGAAGTATAAGGGGAGATTTTTTACATGTCACATGAACATTCCTATACGATTGAAGAGGTTGCTCAATTATTAAAGGTTTCGAAATTAACGATCTACGATTTAGTGAAAAAGGGGGATTTACCTATTTTTCGTGTAGGTCGTCAAATGCGTGTGGATAGAACCGATTTACAATTATATATCCAAAAGAGCAAGACAGGGGCAACTCCTGCTGCTTCTACAGCCTCGACTACTCCTTCGACAAAAAATAAAAAAATTATTATTAGCGGACAAGATTTAGCTTTAGATTTATTAGGGAAATATATCGAGAAAAAACAATCCAATAAAGTATTGCGCTCACATGAAGGTAGCTTTAATGGTGTCATGGCGCTGTATAACGGGGAAAGTGATATTGCTAGTTTACATTTGTACGATGGTGATACAGGAGATTATAATACACCTTATTTGAAAAAGATTTTTGTAAGTCACTCTTATATACTTCTCAATCTGATTTCTCGCCGAGCAGGCTTTTATGTAAAAAAAGGAAATCCATTGCAAATTCAATCAATAGATGATTTTAAGACCAAATCATTAAAATTGATGAACCGTGAAAAAGGGTCAGGTGCTCGTACTTTCCTAGATGAACAATTACGTATTCATCACATATCTCCATCCTCAATAGATGGGTATAACGAAGAAGAAATGAGCCATATAGATGTAGCCTCTGCTGTCGCAAATGGGTATGCAGACATTGGCATAGGCATTGAAAAAATATCAAAACTCATAGAGGTTGACTTTATACCACTTATTAGAGAACGTTATGATATTGTCTTATTAAAAACACCTGAAAACCAACTGCTGGTTGAATCGGTAAAAGAGATTTTAAATTCACCAGAATTCCAATCAGAAGTAGTCGCACTAGGAGATTATGACGTCACTCAAATGGGACAAGTTATATATGAAACGCTTTAAATTCTTTCAGTACTATAAATTAGGGTGTCATTCAGAAGATACAATACATGCAACGTGAAGTAGTTGATGGGAGCGACTCGTTAGGGATTAGCGTGACAGATGAGACCTTAGAGCGAGCAAGTAAAGGAACGAAGGCTAAGACCATCACGTGCTGTGAAAACGCCTGCGTGACCAATCTCGTGTCGCTGACCGCTTCGCTTTCGCCCCAAGCCGCAAATCGTATGCCCTAAACCAGACGGACCTACTAATACAAAGAATGTGCATTTTTCAATATGTGTTAGCTTAATAAAGCTCATTTGTTAAACTTCATTTCAAAGGATAACTAAAATAAAAGTCATTGTAATATATTATATTGAAGATTAATAAGGAGTGAATAAGAAAGGAATTTGTGGTTCGTTTTGCTTCAAATGGGTTTTCTTTTTTATCTTCTTGCTTAAAATATTAAGTAAACGCAAGGTTCAACTAACGAGTGTATTGATCTAAAAAGGATGAAATATACCTCGTAGTTGAACTTATTTTTGTAACGAAGCGGGTAAGTAAAGAAACTAAATTTTAGAAAATCTACATTTGCACTAGACAAATATGATTTTTTCTTATATATTAAGTATAATAAAATCGTTTTCAAGAGAACAATAAATTCACATATTACAAAGAGTAATCGTGTTTTGTTTGATGCTTTTTGTAATATGTGGATTTTTTCTTTTGAACTAAAATGATTTTACTTAAATACAATTAATGGAGGTCATGCAAAATGGCACAAGGTACAGTAAAATGGTTTAACTCAGAAAAAGGTTTTGGATTCATCGAAGTAGAAGGTGGAAATGACGTTTTCGCTCATTTCTCAGCTATCCAAGGTGACGGCTTCAAAACTCTTGAAGAAGGTCAAAAAGTAGAATTCTCAGTAGAAGAAGGCCAACGCGGACCTCAAGCTACAAACATCGTAAAACTTTAATTTTAATGATGTAACCATAAAAAAGGCATCCTTTCAGTAGGATGCCTTTTTTTTATGCGATGATTTGTCAAATTAAGTGCAACAATTGCTCATTAAAAGCCTCGTTTGCAGTTTTCCAACCAAGAAATTTTCTTGGTCGGTTGTTGATATGGTTTGATGATTCTGTTAGTTCTTCTGGTGATATTTCATCGAAATTTGTTTGCTTAGGGAAGAACTCGCGAAGTAATCCATTTCCATTTTCGTTACTTCTGCGTTGCCAAGAAGAATAGGTCTAACACTTATAGCAGCTAAATTCTTTACCTTGGTCTGTTGTGGCTGTTTTTATAGCGCCTTTGGGTAATTTAGTATGAAGTAGACGTACTGCTCTTTCCATTGATTAAGCTGAGCGATCCGGTATCAAAAAGCCAACATACCACTGTGTCATTCGCTCAATAAATGTTGCTACACAGCCTTTTGCTTTCCCACGTCCAGATACAACTGTATCTAACTCCCAATGTCCAAAGGTTTCACGTTTACGTACTTCTTTTGGGCGTTTAGAAATTGGTGTGCCAATGTTAAATCTTCCTCTTGTTTCGCGGGGTTTTTGGCGCTTTCCTTTTTGACGGAGAACGGTTATAGGCACTTCTAAAAGACCATCGTAAATCCAGCGATAGATGGTTTTAAAACTCAGCTGTCCTTAATATAAACGGCCGACAATTTGTTCAGGCGACCAAGTATCCCGCAACTTTTCTTGAACGGCTTCTTTTACTTCTGGCGTACATTTTGACTTAGCACCACAGTTGGATTTATTTTGGTGGTAACGTACTTGTGCTTCGTCAGCCGTTACTTAGACTTCACATTTGAAAGAAGTGGTACCATGACCAGCAAAGCTAATTTAGCAGAGCTGGTTTTTTTAATTCCGAGAACAATCAGCATCCTTTAATACTACTTGCTTTTTTCGTAATTTTGCTGAAATTGTAACGTTGATGTCACAATACAGGCCTATAGTGGGAGCAGAAGGAGGAAGATAAAAAGAACCATTTCCATATACTAAAAGCTCAATAAGTTAACACAAAAATTACGATGTCACATATAGAAAAGGAGTAAAACAAGTAGAAGGATTGGAGCTCCTCATTTTTTTAATAGAAAAAGAAAATAACCCTTTGTTATATAGTTATGACAAATGGTTGATATTATCCAAATGAAAGAAGGATACGATGGTTTTTTCAAGTCTTTTGTTTATTTATTTGTTTCTACCTATCTGCATAATACTGTATTACTCAGTGAAAAATAGAAAGTTTAAAAACTTCATTTTGTTAATAAGCTCACTATGTTTTTATGCTTGGGGTGAGCCAGTGTGGATTGTCGTATTACTTATTAGTGGTTGTATTGATTATTATCATGGGTTGTATATCGGAAGATTTCATGGAACGAAATGGGCTAAATATGGTATCGTTTCTTCCATTATATTAAATCTTTCTTTGTTAATTGCATTTAAATATAGTGCTTTCATCTATGAAAATATCAATCTTATTTTTAATACCTCATTCCAAATACCAGATGTTTCATTACCAATTGGTATATCTTTTTATACCTTCCAAACAATCTCTTATACAGTAGATGTCTATCGAGGAAAGGTACAGGCACAAAGAAAGTTTTCAACTTTTCTTTTGTATGTATCAATGTTTCCACAGTTAGTAGCAGGACCGATCGTTAGATATTCGGATATTGCTGAACAAATAGAGAATCGAACTACAAATATCAGCCAAATTAGCGATGGTGTGAATCGATTTGTAATTGGATTAGGAAAAAAAGTATTGCTGGCTAATACTGCGGGTAGTTTTGCCACGATGTTTATGGAGCGTTCATCAGGAAGCTTAACCGTAACAGAAGCATGGTTTGGTATTTTGATGTTTACGCTGCAAATCTACTTTGATTTTTCTGGATACTCAGATATGGCTATAGGATTAGGGAAAATATTTGGCTTCGAATATAAAGAGAATTTCAACTATCCATATATTTCACGATCTGCTACAGAATTTTGGAGACGTTGGCATATATCTTTGGGAAGCTTCTTTAGAGACTATGTGTATATTCCACTTGGCGGAAACCGAAAGAATGAATTTTTCAATTTAATGACTGTATGGTTTCTAACTGGAATTTGGCATGGTGCTAGTTGGAATTTTGTTATTTGGGGATTATATTTTGGGATTTTAATTTACTTAGAAAAAAAAATGATAGGAAGAATTTTAGAAAAACTGCCGAGAATTATTTCACACTGCTATTTACTAGTGGTTGTAATTATAGGTTGGACCTTCTTCTACTTTACGAATATGAATGAAGCTTTCTCTTATTTAAAAGTTCTCTTTGGTTTTGCAAATCAAAGCTTCGCTAGTACTGAGTTAAATATTATTATATCTAACAATATTTTCTTGATAGTAATTGCTACTTTATTATGTACACCACTAGTTAAAGTCCTTGGAAAAAAAGTTTGTAAAGGTGCTATGTACAAAGGTTGCTTGATTATTGGAAATGTTATGATTCTAATCCTATGTACAGCTGTTCTGGTTAACGAAAGTTATAATCCATTTCTTTATTTTAGATTTTGAGGAGAGTAATGAATGAAAAACAGTACTATATCTGAGATGATTCATATCGGCATTATGGTTGGAATTATAATAGTGGGCTTTACATTATTCTTTCTGTTACCAAAAGAAAACATTTCTGAAAACGAAAAACGTCAATTAACATCTTTTCCTACCTTCTCAGCTGAAAGTTTTCTAAATAAAAGTTATGCCCAAAAAATAGACTTATATGTGAATGATGCATTTCCGTTTCGGGAGGAGCTCATTGAGTTGAGTGCCTTCTATAGTGATGTTAAAGGAATACGATCAGGAACAGATGAGATACAAATATACAATATACAGAAATAAATATAAGGAGATTTAAATACAATGAAAAAATATATGATAGTTTCAGCACTTGCTACCCTATTAATTGCAGGGTGTTCTTCTAAAGATATAGACAAGGAAAGTGAAAGACCTGCTGTTAAAGAAGAAAATAAGGAAACTAAAGAGAGTGTTGTTGAAGATAGTAAGCAAGAAGTTTCAGAAAATACTGTTGCTGAAAAATCCGGTTCCATTATTACACTGGGTGATAGAGCAGTAGAAATATTTTACGGAAATCCAGAAAATGCATTGCGATATTCCAAAACTATTTCAAGTTTGAAACAAGCTCTAGGAGAGAATGTAACAGTATATAATATGGTAGTTCCAACAAGTGTAGAGTTTGCATTGCCGAAAAAGTATCAACATATGTCAACACCGCAAAAATCCGTTATTGATGAAATTTATGGAAATCTTGATAGTGAAATTAAGACTATTAACGCGTATGAAGCATTAGAAAAGCATAAAAATGAGTATCTATATTTTAATACGGATCACCATTGGACTTCACTAGGTGCATATTATGCTTACGAACAATTTGCGAAAGAAGCTGGATTTAAAGCAAAATCATTAGAAGCATACGAAAAATATTCTAAGGAAGATTTTTTAGGTACTCTATTTACACAAACGCAAGATACCAAACTAAAAGAGAAAAAAGATATAGTTGAGTATTACAAAATCCCAGTTGATTACGAAGTATATCGATATGAAAAAGGGAATGAAAATACAGCAGTTTCTTCAACATTATATGCTGATTATGCAGAGGGCGTAAATGCTTACTCCGTATTTTTACATGGAGACTTCCCAATGATTAAAATTAAGAATAATGATAGTAATAACGGGAAGAAACTAGTCGTTGTAAAAGAGTCATATGGAAATGCTTTTGTGCCATTTTTAATCCCTCATTATGACGAATTATATGTAGTAGATTCTAGATATTACAATAGCGGTTTTAAGAAACTAATAGATGAACAAGAAATAAAAGAAGTATTATTTATCAATAATATATTTGCTACTAATACGGCGAAAATAGTGAAAACACTTGAAAGATTTCAGTAAAAAACGAAGCCTAATCGAAATGTGAACTGCACCCAGTCAAGTAGACAGTGGAAATAATAAAAAATGTATTAAGCGGCTTGAGTCCTGAATTCTAACGGACTCAAGCCGTTTAATCGTTTCTGATAACGAT